>NZ_JACBWZ010000001.1 GCF_013870595.1 Streptomyces sp. WELS2
GCGGCTGTGGCAGCTCGGGGACGAGGACGCGGCCGGCGCACCGGGCGAGCTGGTCGCGAGCATGGAAGACGACCCTGAGGGGCCCTTCGGCAGCCGCTGTTTCACGCTGACGCTCTCGGAGGCCATCGATCGGGGGATCTGCGCCCCCTACCAGGTCGTATGCGTGGATGTCACCGACACCGCGCTCCAGGCCGCGCAGCTCCTGGGTGCCGAAGGCCGCTCGGCGGAGGTCCGCGGGGCGCGGCTCGCCGCTCTGCAGACCGCTCTGGTGAAGGCGTCGGCGGAGGAGGGCTTCCGCCGCACGCTGGTCTTCCACCACCAGGTCCGTGAGGCCGAGGCGTTCGCGGCCGGCCTCCCCGACGTCGCCACGCAGCTACACGCATCCGACCCCGAGCTGTACCCGCGCACGGTCTGGGCGGACTGGCTGTGCGGCGACCACAAGCCGAACCACCGGCGGCGGGTTCTCACCGAGTTCGCCGCCGGAATCGCCACGGACGGCACGGTGGTGGAGAAAGGCTTCCTGGGTTCGGTGAAGGTCCTCGGAGAGGGGGTCGACACCAAAAACTGTGACTCCGTCTTCTGGGCGGATGTGCGCGGCTCGATGCCGGACCTGGTCCAGGCGGTGGGTCGGGCGCTGCGGATGCAGCCGGGCGGGGGGAAGATGGCCAGCCTGGTCGTGCCGGTCTTGCTCGGGCCCGGGGAGACGGCGGACAACATGCTGACCTCGCGGGCGTTCGGCGGGCTGGCGAAGCTGCTGGAGGCGCTGCGGGCGCACGACGCGCGGATCGTGGAGACCCTGGCGGAGCAGCAGGCACCGAGCCGCTACAAGCCCGTCAGCAAGGACGAGAGCGGCAAGAGCGCGGGCGGGAACGGCGAGGGCTCCGGAGGCGTCAGCGCCCCTGCCAAGGCTCTGCTGAAGTTCTCCACGCCCCGTGACCCGGCCGCGCTGGCGGCGTTCATCAACCTGCGGGTCCTCAACCCGGAGCACGAGCACTGGCGGCGCGGCGTGGAGGCCGCCGTCATCTACGCACGGCTGCACGGCGACTTGAAGGTGCCGTTCACGTACCGCGTGCCCGCCGCCGACGAGCAGGAGGCGGAAGGCGAGGGGTGGCCGGCCTCGCTCGCCGGGTTCCCGCTCGGGCAGTGGATCGCTGATGCTCGCCGGTTCTACGCCCGCGGTGACATGGACGAGGACCGCGCCCGGCAGCTGGAGAAGCTCGGCATGATCTGGTCGCACTTCGACGTCGCGTGGGAGGAGGGCCTCGCGGCCGCGCGCGGGTGGGCGGCCGAACACGGGCACCTCCTGGCCCCGCTGGACGCCACCTTCCAGGGGTACCGGGTGGGCATCTGGTTGAAGAACGCGCGGGCCGCCGCCCGCAAGGCGGCCGAGATCGAGCAGCGGCGTGCCGAGGATCCGCCAGTGGAGTCGTCGGCCGGAGCCCTGTCGGACGAGCGGCGCGAGCAGCTGGAGGAGATCGACGCCTCCTGGTGCCCTAGCTGGCCGGTGACGTGGCAGCGCTGCTTCCACCTGGTGCGGATGCACCTGGACACCGGTGGAGTGCTGCCCACCGAGGCAGGCGCCGTCATGCGCCAGGGCGAGGACCTCGGCCGGTGGGTGCAGTCGGTACGGCTCGGCTGGGACCAGCTCACGACCGTGCAGCAATGGCTGTGCGAACACGTCCTCGGCATCACACCCGCCGGCGAGGAGGAGAAGCCGCCGCCGCGCCGTACCCAGGCCGACAAATGGGCTATGAACTACGAGGCCGCCCGCCAGTTCTACGAGCGTGAGGGACACCTCCAAGTCCCCAGGAAGCACGTCGAACGGATCGCCGGCGAGAACCAGGAAGTACGGGAACACAAACTGGGTGCCTGGATCGGGAACCAGCGCTCCCGGGCCGCGACCCTGACGCCGGAGCGGATGGAACTGCTGTCCGCGATCGGCATGCGCTGGTCCTGATGGTGGACGTCGTCATCACGGCCGCCACGCTCACGGCCGGCTATCTGCTCCGGTGTCTGCGCCCGTGGCCGCGCCTGGGCGACTGGGCGGCCGTATCCCGAGGTTGGCCAGGGCGACAAGGAACGCGGCCAGCAACGCTGGCAGCCACGGGTGGTGTACCCGCAAGCCGGGGGTGAAGTATTCGGTGAACAGGACGGCGAGGAATGTCGTCGCCACGGAAAGCGCTGCCTCCGTCGTCCTCTTAGTCCGCGATGCGAGACCGGTGAGTCGAAGGCCCCAGCGCAGTGGGCAGGTGAACAGGGCTGCGAGGGCGTTGCACGGCAGGAACAGCGCCACGGCCCAGAACAGGGGTCCGATCCCGTCGACTTCCACTAGGCGGGGTGACGCGGCGGCGACGGCGAAGAGACCGAGCAGCAGCGCCACGAGGAGGGCAGTGATGGTTCCGAGGAGCAGACCGGTCATGCCGGCAGCGGCGAGGGCCTTTTCTCGCCGAGAGAGGGACGCCCAGGTCGTTTCGTCGTTGGGCTGATGGCTGTCGTCCACCGTGCACTCCTTCCGGCGCCGAGGCATGTACGGGCGACACCCCGTCCTCCGGAAGACGGGGTGTCGCCGGAGAGTTCCTCCTGATCACATGGCGACCAGCATGATGCCCTTGGCGATGTCGGTGGCGATGTCGGTAGGCACACCCGCATGCACCATGGCCACAGCGAGCGCGGTCTCGGTCCAGCCTTCGACGTCCTCGATCGCATCGGCGATCTTGCCTCCGTTGCGAGTGAGGTAGTCGCCGGCCTTCTTGCTGACCTTGCCGACGATCTTCCCGGCCCAGACGCCGCCGTGTCGCAGGCCGGCGACGATCAGCTTGCGGATGATTGTCCCGGAGCCAAGGATCCGGTCCTGGGTCTTCGGGTCCTCCAGTTGCTTGGCGTACTGCTCGAATTCCCGGATCTGGTTCTGGTCCACTCCGTCAGACCTCATGCGGGAGACGAGGTCGCGCACGTCGGCAGCGGTCGGGCGCAGCGGTTCGGCGGTCCGCGAGGCGGTCTTCGCCTCGCGGACCGCTTCAACAGCACCGGCAGTCGGCGCGGCGACGCCCAGGGCGACGGCGGTCACGGCAGTGGTAGCGGCTATGCGGATGTGTTTCTTGTTCACGTGCGCTTTTCCTTGCAGGTGTGGGGGGCATACGGGGCTGGTCGGGAGATCCGGACACACAACGCCCCTGGGTCTTCTTCGCGTTCGTCGAGGTCCGGCGCGGGGGCATCGCCGGGCGGAACAGGACCCGACGCTAGATCAATGGCGCGGTGGGAACTTGGGGAAAAGGTCCCAAGATCATGACCTCTTTGGCTGTTTCTACCCACCCGTCCCAGTGGTAACTGCCGTTCCAGGAGACGCCCGTACGCCCAAGGCACGGAACGCAGCACCGCGTCCGCTTGGAGGAGATGCTGCGCATGCACGGGCCGGACAGCGAGCCCGCCTCGCACGGTCGGTACGCGCTGGTCGGACAGCCCGAGACCCTGGTCATCGTGGAGCGGATGGAGAGTGCCCCGTTCTTCTACGCGACCAAGGTCGTTGACTACTACCGGGGCAAGACAGGCGACCCGCAGGGCCCGGGCACTGGTGAGCCGAACCAACTATTCGGCGGGGCTGAGGTCACGCTCAACTGGGACCAAGTCCGCCAGAGCGGAAAGCGTGAGCTGATCGAGGAACCACCGGCATGCTCCCCCAGCGATCCACCTGTCCATCGGTGCCTGAGCGAGCCGGCCTCCACCAGCGTCACGAACCTGCGCCGCAAGTACGGCATGGTGTTCAAGATCACCTTCCCCTCCAGGAACTACTTCATCGTGTACAAAGACGGCCAAACCGTCAGCTACTGATACGGGAACCGATCGCCTGAAACTCGGGCGGGCGGCTCCTCACGGCAGCCCACGAAAGCCGTCCCGCCTTCGACGTAACCCACACCGTGAAAGATCTCTACCTGCTCGGGCAGCTACGCCCGTGGCAGGCCGCCTGGGTTACTGGGCGACTGGACTGAGAACTCTCGGACCTGAGACAGCATCAGCCGTCATGCGATAAAGCCCAACGACAGCGATCCCACCCATCAATCTTTCATCTCATGACAGTGGCTCATCCACCCAGGAACACCCACTGACCAGCCCCGTAACACCCACCCCGGGACCAACGCGACCGACTCTCACCACCACCGACACCAAACCGAGAGATCGCAACCAGCGCACCGAAGAAACAAGCGATCGCCGCGGTCAGGTAAGCGGTGTGATACCCGGCAAGCCGGCCAGTCGCGTCCCCGCCACCCGCCGTGGCTGTGGCAATCACAACCAGCCCTGCCACACCGACACTGGAACCGATCTGCTGAGCGGTCACGTTCACCGCACCGGCCACCCCGTGCTGCGGCTGGTCCACTCCACTCAACGAGGAGATGATCATGGCCGGGAAAGCAAGACCCTGACCGATACCGTTAAGAACCAAACCCGGAAGCAGATGCGCCCAGCAATTACCATCAACCGGCGTCCACACCCACAAACCGGCACCCGCACCGATGAAAACCAACCCGATAATCAACAGAGCACGCGGCCCGATCCTGGCCAACAACTTACCCGCGAAGAAATTAGCGGCCACGAACACACTCGCCGAAGCCGGCACCACCGCAAGACCAGACAAGAACGGGGCGTGCACCGCACAGACCACCTAATTCTTCGGGTTCGTGGCTTTGTTCACGAGAACCGCCAGCGCTTACACACCACTTTGGCGGCACTCTAAGCTGTGGAGCAATCGGACAGTTCATGTCGTCGGGCACCGGCGACCCCTGTCGGGTTGGCAGGGGTCCGCGGCAAGCAGCAGGGGAACGCTAGGACCTGCCATCGACGAACAGCTTGCCGGCCAACTGGCCTACTGTCCGCAGGTGGCCCGGCGGCCCGGTCTCATTTCAGGTGGCGGGCGAAGAAGCGGGCCCCGGCGTCGAGTTCGTACTGCGGGACGCCGGTGTGCCCGCCCATGTTGGCGTGCAGGGTCTTCTCCCTGGAGCCGAAGGCGTCGAACAGGTCCAAGGACGCCTGCCGGTCGTTCCCCTCGTCGTCCCACTGCAGCAGGACCTGCAGCGGAACGGTGACCTTGCGGGCCTCCTCGAACATGGCGGCGGGCACGAAACTCCCGGCGAAGAGACCAGCGGCCGCGATGCGCGGCTCGACGGCCGCCAGCCGGACGCCGATGGAGATGACGCCCCCCTCGTACCCGACTGGGCCGCCGATTTCGGGCAACGCGAGGAGCGCGTCCAGGGTGGCCTGCCATTCCGGAACGGCCCTCTCGACCAGCGGGAGGACGAGGGCGTCGACGATCTCGCCGCTGACCGGCTCGCCGGCCTCGATCACCCGGCGCAGGTCGGCGCGGGCCTGGTCGAGGACGGCCAGACGGGGCCGGTCACCGCTGCCGGGGAGCTCGATGGTGGCAACGGCGAAGCCGTACTCCGCCGCGTAGTACCGGGCCCGCCCCGCGAGCCGGGGGTACATCAGGCCCAGTCCGAGCGGCGGCGGGCTGATCAGGATCAGCGGCGCCGGCGCGGACGTGGGCGTGGGCGTCCACAGAAAGCCGGGGATCTCGCCCAGGACGAACTCGCGCTCGAGGACACCGTCGTCGAGGCGCTGTTCAGAAGTGAAGTGCACGGTCGTGCCTTTCGGGAGTGCTCTGGAACGGCGCTCCCGGACGACCTACCGCCCGACCGTGACCCCGGAGGGGAGCACCCATGTCGATACAGCGTTCACGGGTCCCACCTCCTCGTTCTCTCGCACGGCCACCGGAAACGTAGCAGTGATCTTCGTGGTCCGCCAAACGGTTTCTCCATGCGGCGGTGCAGGGTTGCAGGACCGCCACCCACAACCACCCTGGCCTTTGCGCCCGTCCGTTACCAGCGACGCCTGATACCGAACCGGCCGCGGGGCTTCGCGGCGGGTGCTCCGGCTGCCGCGCGTTCGGCTTCCCCCGCCTGGCAGCGCGCGACGCGCTCAGCCTCCACACAATCGGCGGCCTGCGTCCCGCACGGCCCGCACAGCCGGCCCCGTTCGCAAGGCCACGAGGACCGCTTGATCTCCTGCCCGCGCTCGTCGATCACCTTCACGGCCGGGCCGGGACGCTGTCCCCGGAGCAGGTGGAGCTGCTGTCCGCGATCAGAATGCGGGGATCCTTTAGTACTGCAACGATGTTTGCCACTGCAGTTCACCCTGGCGAATCCGGACCACCGCAGCCATCCCGCGCAGACTGGGGCCCTGAACCGCTACCTGCGGTGGCGTAACGCCCACGCCCGCCACCCCGACGTACTCGCCGCACAACGTAAGGAACGCGCCTGCATCCGCAGAGGGAAGGACATCCGCTGGGGCGGCCGCCTCCTCGCCGCCGCAGCCCGAGCACGTGGGGGATCCCACCGTTCCCGGATGTGGGGATCAGACAGCGGCCAGACTCTTCGCCGTGAGCCGCTCCCTGCCCACCCCGTCGGGCAGAAGATCGCCGGACTCAGCCGTGTCCGTGAAACCGTGCCGCTCATAGAGCGCGGTCGCCCTGTGGTTGTCCGGCCTGACGGACAACCACAACGTCGTGGCACCGCGCTCCACCGCCCACCGCTCGACCGCCTGAACCAGGTAGTCACCCACGCCCTTACCACGAGCCGCGGGGCTGACCCACATCGAGATCAACTCCACGTTCCCTGCTCCCTCACCGGGCACTCCACTGGCCATGCCCACCGGGAGACCGTCGAGCAGCGCGACGAGATCGCACGCGCCAGGAATCGACAGACGCGCACGCCAGCGTTCCTCTCGGTCACCGGAGCCCTGCCACTGGGCCAGGGGCGATCCGAACGCATAGGGCGCCTCGGCGAGCGCGGACAGTCGCAACTCCCGCCAAAGGGGCCAGTCGTCTGCTTTCGCGGAGCGTAGTTCAAGCATGATCCAGACCCTGCCCGCCCGCCGGGGCGGGCAGCAAGCTGATTCGAGCCATGCGCGAGGCCGCCCCGCCTCGCGACCAGCCAACGGGGAGCAGTGGCCACTCGCGCCGCAATGCCGGCTGCCATCTCCGCCCGTAGTCGTCAGGCACGCGGGAAACGGCCGCTCCGGAACATGAACGGCCAGTGACAGTTCAGCGCCACCTGGGCCGGCAGCCGCACCAGACCGGTGGGAAGGAACTGGCGGTCCGCGTCGACAAGCTCCAAGAGGACGATAAGGAGCCGGAGCAACGACTTGCCGCCTCCGAGGCCGACCGCCAGGGCCTACAAGATGCCTTGCGGGAGGCTCAAGACGACCTGATCGCGGTTCGCGAGGTTCTTCGGGGGTGACCGTGACCGCCGGATCGATCAGTCCCGTCGCGCTTCGCGTGGTGCCGTCAGTGCCGCGCGCGCGGTGGTGAGGATCTCCTCGGAGAGCGGGGAGCCGTTGGTGGCCCGGGCCAGGACGAGTGCGCCGAGCATGGTGCACAGCCGCGTGATGCCGTCCTGGTCCTCAGTGGTGAGCCACTCGGCGAAGACGCCCACGCCTTCCGTGTAGATCCGGCGGGCTTCCTGGCCTTCGCCCTCGCGCGCCATGTCGGTGACGAGTGCGGCGACGGGACACCCGTCCGCCGGGCTGTCGCGGTGTCCGGGGGAAAGGTAGGCGTCGATCAGTGCGCGCTGGGCGGCGCCTCGCTGCCCGCCGTGCTGCTCGAGTCCGTCCTTGTGGTGCCGGGTGAGTTCGTCGAAGGCGTGGGCGGTGGCTTCGTCGATGAGCGCCTCTTTGGAGGCGAACTGCTTGTAGAAGCCGCCGTGGGTCAGTCCGGCCGCCTTCATGATGTCGGCGACGCTGACGTTAGTCCCCTGTTCCCGGAACAGGCGGGACGCGGTTTCCACGACCCGCCTGCGGTTCGCCTCGGCCTGCGCCCGCGATACGCGGCCCATCGGCCACCTCCCGATTGATGTCGACTGGCATCTATCCTAGACCGGTGCTTAGATTGTGTATGTAATCTAATTCGATGCCGTCGGTCGCTCACCGACGGCCGTACCGCTGGAGTGGGCATGGAACTGAAGGACACGGTCGCGGTGGTCACCGGCGCCAACCGGGGACTCGGGCGACATTTGGCCGCGCAGCTCGTCGAGCGCGGAGCGACGGTGTACGCGGGGGCCCGGCGCCCCGAGACGGTGGACCTGCCGGGGGTCACCCCGCTGCGGCTCGACGTGACGGACGAGGAGTCGATCCGGGCCGCGGCGCGCATCGCCTCCGACGTGACGCTGCTGGTGAACAACGCCGGCATCTCCACCGAAACTCCGCTGATCGCCGGCAGTCCGGACGCGGTGCGCCTGGAAATGGACACGAACTTCTTCGGCCCGCTCGCCGTGACGCGGGCCTTCGCCCCCGTCATCGAGTCCAACGGCGGTGGTGCCGTGCTCAACGTCCTGTCCGTCCTGTCCTGGCACCACCCGGCCGGCCTCGGAGCGTATGCCGCGGCCAAGGCCGCAGCGTGGGCGCTGACCGGCGCGGCCCGGGAGGAGCTGGCACCCCGCGGCATCGCCGTCTCGGCGCTGCACGTCGGATACATGGACACCGCCATGGCCGCGAGCGTTCCCGCCGACCTGAAGACCGACCCCGCCGAGGTCGCCGCGCAGGCCCTGGACGGCATCGAGGCGGGACTGCCCGAGATCCTCGCCGACGAACTCACCCGGCATGTGAAGCAGAGCCTGGCCGCGTCGCCGAACGCGGCCTGAGACGCGCATCGCTCCACCTGCGCTCGATATCCGGCGACGGATACGGCGCCGGTGGTGGCGGCCCCGCCGCGGCGGGGCTTCGCGGACACGAAACAATCATCACAAAGTACGACGTGTTTGTAGATGACCGGCAGGCACAGTGAACATGTCCCCATGCGGACGACAGGAGACAAAGACGCCGATGAAGGCCTTCATGATCGAGCGGTACAGTGACCGGAACGGCGGTCGCATCACCGAGACGCCGGACCCGCAGGCAGGCGTTGAGGACGTCCTGGTCCGGATCCACGCGGCGAGCGTCAACCCACTGGACTTCAAGATCCGCAACGGCGACTTCAAGGCGATTCTGCCGTACCGTCTTCCCCTCACTCTGGGCAACGACCTCGCCGGGGTGGTGGTCGAGGTGGGTGCGGCCGTCACCCGATTCGCCGTGGGCGACGAGGTCTACGCCCGGCCCGACAAGGACCGCATCGGCACCTTCGCCGAAGTCATCGCCGTCCACCAGAACGACCTGGCGCCCAAACCGGCCACCCTCACCATGGAAGAGGCCGCCTCCCTTCCCCTGGTCGCGCTCACGTCATGGCAGGCACTGGTCGAGAGGGCGCAGGTCCAGCCTGGGCAGAAGGTCCTGATCCACGCGGGCTCCGGCGGAGTGGGCACCATCGCCCTCCAGCTGAGCAGGCATCTGGGCGCGCACGTGGCAACCACCGCCGGCGCGGCCAACGCCGGCCTGGTCAAGGAACTCGGCGCGGACGTCGTCGTCGACTACCGGACACAGGACTTCGAGGAGGTCCTGGACGGCTATGACGTCGTCCTGGACACCCTCGGCGGCGAGACCCTGGAGAAGTCCCTGCGGGTCCTCAAGCCCGGCGGGAAGGTCATCAGCATCGCGGGGCCTCCCGACGCGGACTTCGCCCGCGAACTGGGCGCGAACCTGGTCCTGCGGCAGGTGATGAACGCGCTCAGTTCGAAGACCCGGCGCCACGCCAAGCGCCAGGGCGTCACCTACTCCTTCCTGTTCATGAAGGCCGACGGCGACCAGCTACGCGAACTCACCCGGCTCGTCGACGCCGGAGAGATCCGTCCCGTCGTCGACCGCGTCTTCCCCTTCGACCGGACCCGCGAGGCTATGGAGTACGCCGAGAAGGGCCGCGCCAGAGCCGGCAAGGTCGTCGTCGCGATGAGGTGAGAGCCGCCGCCGCGCCACCGGTACGTCCTGGCAACGAGAGGACTCCGCCTCCCAGCCGAGTGCGCACTTTTCGGTGCGGCCGGGGTATGGCGGTCTGTGGGCGATCGGGAGCCGGAGAAGGATCGGATGGTGCCCCGCGAAGCCGCACGGCGAGGGGTACGCCGATCGGCGGCCCAGAGCGCAGGTCGTCCGCCCGCGGGCATGCCCAGGGGGCGCCGGAGCGGAGCGCGCTCCCGCTGTCGGACGACGCGAGAGCAGGTGAATCGCCGAGGCTTACGGCCGGTCGGCGCCGACCTGCAATCGACCCGCGGCACGACCCTATCCGCACGCCGGGCCAAGACGGCGCGCCCGCCGGGAGGCGGGTCGGCCGGGACTCGGGTAGGCCGGGAGGCGGGTCGGCCGGGAGGCGGGTCGGCCGGCACCCCTTCCCGACCGGATCCCCTGACGTCAGGGCTCAGGCGTGCCATGCGGTCCGGCGAGCAGCGGACGACGGCAACAGACGTGCCGAACCGATGAGTCGAAGTGCCCGGGTGAGCGAGGGACCGGGTCCCGGGACCGGCGCCCTCGTTCCAAAGTCGCTGTCGCGGCAGGCCCATCGGCCGATGGAGGCCCCGCCCAAGGGGGCGATCATGAGATCCGTCCGCTCGAGCCGAGGAGGAGCCTTGCAGGTGGAGCAAGTGGACTGGGTCGACATTCCGGCCGGGGTGGTGCGCCGGGGCACGCCGGTCGACGAGGTGGCGGCAGTGGCCCGCCGTTACGCGGACACCGGCGTGCCGATGGAGTGGTACCTGAAGGAGGCCCCGCGCGCGGACATCCACGTCCCGGCGTTCCGGATCGCCCGCACCCCGGTCACGGTGGGCCAGTGGACACGCTTCGCGGCGGCCACGGGGCGACCGGTCCCCCAGGGGCCGACGGACCATCCGGTGATCGGGGTCGCCTGGGAGGTGGCGACGGCCTACTGCCGGTGGCTCCAGGAACGGCTCGGCGGCCTCGAGATACGGCTGCCCACCGAGGACGAGTGGGAGCGTGCGGCACGGGGGGACGACGACCGTGAGTTCCCCTGGGGCGACGAGTACCGCACCGGCCTGGCCAATCTGGTGGACCTCGGCATCGGCAGCACGACACCCGTCGGCTCGTTTCCCGAGGGCGCCAGCCCGTTCGGGGTGCTGGACATGGCGGGGAACGCCGACGAGTAGACCTCCACCCGGTACGCCCCTTACCCCGGCGCGCCCGCCGACGTACCGAACACCGAGGGCTGGGCGTTCGACCCGCACATCACCCGAGGCGGCGCCTTCCGCCACGACCGCGACCTCGCGCGCTGCGCCCGCAGGCACGGCGCCTACGAACCCGATCTCGAAGCGATCGGTGTGGGCTTCCGCCTGGCGGCCCCGGCCGCGTAGAACCAGGTGCTGGGAACCGCCGAAAGACGGTGGACTCGTCGGAAACGCAAGGCGTTCACGTGCCGGCGGTCACACAGGGCCCATGGGGGCTACGCGGGTGAGCACGACGCGCTGTTCGACGGGGGCGGCGGGTGAAACGGGTGCGCCATGACGGCGTGCCGCTCGTCGGCCGGCCGACTCGGAGCCGCAGGGCCGGGCCGGGAACAGACCGGCCGTTGCTGCGTCCACACGGCGGCGTCGGCCCGCCGGGCAGGCCGGCCCCGCTCGGGGGCCGTCCTTCGCCTACGACATCTTCTCCCAGGCGGGCCAGGCGCCGCGCACTCCGGACGACCCGACCCGCTCGGCGGGTTCCCGGTCCGGGCACGGCTCGCCGACGGCGAGTCTCAGCCGGCGGGCTTCATGACGACGTACGTCAACGCCGTCCAGGGCCTATGACGGCTTCATGGTGCACAGCAACAGGGCGATCGCCGCTCCGGTCGGCGGCGCGCTCGCCGACACCCCGCGGATGCCGAACCCGTCCCGGATCAGGAACGACCTGCCGGTGCCCACGTTCGTCGTGCTCACCGGGACCGACGCGCCGGGCACCGCGGCCGCACGGCAATCGGCCACCGACAGCGTCGTGCCCTGGGAGCTGGCCGGCACCGCGCACGGCGACCAGTGGGCCTACGACGCGGGCGAGGTCACCGTGCGGAAGGGGGCGGGTCTGGCCGCGCCGTCGGCGGACTGCACCGCCGGTTCGACCCCCTCCAACGACGGGCTCGGCCACTGGGCGATGAACGCGGCGCTACGCCGCCTGGCCGACTGGGCGCGGGGCGGTGCGCGACCGCCGAGCGGGCAACCGCTGAGCACCGTCCTGCGTGACCCGGCCACCGGCGGTGTCCGCCCGCCGGACGTCACGGTGCCCACCGGCACCCTCAGCGGTGCGCGCGACACCATCGGCAGCGGTGTCTTCTGCGGCCTGCACGGCGCCCGTGACCCGTGAAACGGCGACGCCGACGCCTGGGACCGCCACGACGACGGCGACCCGTCCGACCCGACCTTTCCGCCCACCGCGGAACCGGTGCTCAGCCGGCTCAACCCGACCCACGCCGACTACGTGGACAAGGTCCGCACGGCCGCGCCGGCTTCCGTCGGTACCGGCTGGTGGTGGCACCGGCTCTTGCCGGCCCGCGCCGGATCGCCGGGCGGCGCGGGTGGTGCCACCGTTCAGTGGACGATGGGTATCGGCCTACCGCGTAGGCTGGTATTCGTGGGAAAGCTGAACCCCCTTTTAGCCGCGACCGCTTTGACCGCCGTTGCCGTCCTCGCCGTTGGCTGCAGCAACGATGACAGTGACGCGCCCGACACCGGCCGCAAAGGGCCCGTTCGCCCCCTCGTCCTCGTCGGCACGCACACCGGCTCCTGACCGTCCCGAACACATTCCGGGTGCAACCATGACCAAGGCACCGGTCCTGCTGGACGGCGAAGTCGTCGCGCAGGCTGTGAATGCCAGCGGCAACCGGGAGTTGGAGGTTGAGGGCGGCCTCAAGAGCGGACCCTTTGCGGTTCTTGTGAACTGCAAGGGCGAAGGCAAGCTGACCGTTGAGGTCAAACCGGTCGGGGTGAGCTTTCTGCTGAAGTGTGTGGCCGGGGACATCAGCAGCACCTACAACCAGCTGGACCTGAAGAGCACCCATGAGCAGGGAACGGTGAGCGTGACCGCGCAGTCCATTGTTCATTGGGCGATCACAGTCGGTCGCTAGTACTGCAACGGTGTTTGTGCTGAGTGCTGGGCAGTTTTCAGGGACTGTGTCCGCGTCGTTTGTAGTGACTGACGCAGGCCCGGTGCTGGCGTCGGCGGCGCCATGTCGACCAGTGCAGGATGTGCCCGACGGGTGCGGGCCGGCGGTCGGTGAGGCGGGTGGCATTCCTCAACAGCCCAGCGGCCGCCCGCGACGCGGATCAGCTCGTCCAGTGTGGTGTCGGCCGGGCAGTAGGAGATGCAGTAGGAGATCTCCTCGGGGCGGCTGACGCTGCGGCGGGCGATCACCCAGCGCCGGCGGTCCTCGCGGTGCCAGGGCCGAACCTCGACGCGGGCCCAGTCGTAGATCCGCCGGCCGTGTGCCCCTTCGCCGCAGGAACGACGCTTCCACTTCTGCCGCGGCAGGCTGGGGAACAGGTCGTGGACGGGGTGGTCGAGTGCCCAGCGGGTGACGACGGTGTCGTGCCGGGTGGTGGCCATAACATGGAAGACATCGGCCTGCTCGAGCTCGAAGCGCCAACCCTTGCTGAAGCCGTAGGCGGCATCCGCCGTCACCCAGGCGAACGGGATCCGGTCCGCGATGGTCTTGCGGACCATTGCCTTGGCCATGGCCACCTTCGTCTCGAAGTCGACCTCGTCGCCGATGCCGGCCCGATGACAGCGTTCCCGGTCGTCCGTCCACGACGTGGGCAGATACAGCCGCCGGTCGATCAGCGTGCGTCCGCGGCCGGTGGCGTAGGCGAGGAACACACCGATCTGGCAGTTCTCGGTCCGGCCGGCGGTTCCGGAGTACTGCCTTTGCACCCCGGCCGACCGCAGGCCCTTCTTCAGGAAGCCGGTGTCGTCGACGATCAGCACGGCGTCTCGGTCGCCGAGGTGTTCGATGACGTAATCGCGTACGTCGTCCAGGACCTCGTCGGCATCCCACTCGATCCCCGTTCAGCAACCGGCAGAGCGTCCAGTTCACCGGCCCACAGCCTGACATCAGCAAGATCCCCACCCATGACCACACCAACGACCGACCTGGCCATCAGTCACGGCAAGCACCGTTGCAGTACTAGTCCTCGCCGTCGAAGCCGTGGTCGAAGCCCTTGAGGACCGGATCGAGTTCGGTCGCCGCGCCGCACAGCGAGCACAGCCGCACCCCTGGTTGCTCGGCTGCGTTCAGCGCCCGCTCCAGAGGCAGCACCGGCGCCCCGGCCGGCGCCTCCTCGCAGTCGACGGCGTGCACGACACCGCCCGGCCGGGACCGCGGCCGCCGACCTTCGCCAGCACCCAGCCGGACGGCCGCCGCGTCCCCAGCGCCTTCTGGACGGGCGAGGGCTGCTCCAGGTACTCGGTGGGCACGGCGTCGTACGAGACGCCGTTCACGGGCCGC
This sequence comes from Streptomyces sp. WELS2, assembly GCF_013870595.1. GTDB lineage: Bacteria > Actinomycetota > Actinomycetes > Streptomycetales > Streptomycetaceae > Streptomyces. Next base: position 14,390 of record NZ_JACBWZ010000001.1, read on the forward strand.
ACGTGCTCGGGGGCGCGCCCCCAGACCCGGTACTCGGCAGGCTCCACCGTGTCGCCGGGGCCGTTGCGATAGGCCGGGAGCCCGACCTCGTACCTCCAGCTGTCGCGGGCCTGCCGCCGGGACCACAGGTGCGCGACGACCTCCTGGCCGCCGGACGGCAGCACCCGGACCGGCACCGGGATTGGCTCGGAGGAGGAGGGCGTCGTCACGTCTCCCAAAGCCCTCATGTCCCACCCAAGGCCCTGTGGCGGTCCGCGTCCCAGTGGTCATCAGGGAACGGGCCGGTGCGTGCGGATCAGCGACAGTAGCTCTTGGCCTTGTGAGCCAGGGAGTTCTTGGGCACCCGCGTCTTGCAGCGGACGCCACCCTCCACGGGCACCGTCCAGCTCTGTGCCTTGCCGTACTGTCCGGTCTTGATCCACTTGGTGCCGCCGTCGCAACGGTAGGCCGTGTAGTAGCCGCTCACCTTCTTCGTCCCCGAGTACAGGACGTAGGCGCCCTTCCGGGTGAGCTTGTACTTGATGCTCTCGGAACTCTGGTTGGTGACGCTCTTGTTCTTCTGCAGGTGCACCTTCACCTCGACGCCCAGCTTGACGATCGCGAAGTCGGCCCCGATGCTGCCGCCGCCCTGTTTCTCGACCTGCGAGCGCACAGTGTTCACCTTCTTGGCCGAGACCTTCTTGGTCACCGGTCCGCCAGTGAAGTTCTCGACAATTTGCGCGTGCGTGACGACCCACTTCTTGGAGACGGAGCTCCACTTGAGTGCCATGCTGCCCGGGTCGCAGATCACCGGCCCCGAGGGCGCCGCGGCCGCCGGGACGGCGGACAGGAGCGACGCGGCGACTCCCACGGTGGCGGCGAGCGCTGCCAGCCTGGTGCTTGTCATGAATTTTCCTCCCGTTGGATTGTGGCGGCGCATGCGCACGTGACTGCGCCACCGCACATACAAGACCGTATGGAGCCAAGACCCATGCGTCGTTAGCGGGGAGTCCACACCCGCTTGGCGATGCGTCTACTCGGTGAGGGCGCAGGCCTCGTTACGGTAGTCGCTGGGTGGCATGCCGTAGATGGTGCGGAAGGCACGGGTGAAGTCGGCCGCGCGAGGAAAGCCCCAGCGGGCAGCGATGGCGTGGATGGGTGTGTGGCGCAGTGCGGTGTTGGCGAGGTCGTGACGAGCCCGTTCCAGGCGTTGCAGACGGATCCAGGCGGCGACGGTCGTCTCTTCGTGCTGGAAGAGGCGGTGGAGATAGCTGAGGGAGATGTGGTGGGCGGCGGCGACCGTTCGGGGGCTGAGGCGGGGGTCGGGCAGGTGCTGGTGGATGAACGCCTTGATACGGAGGAGCAGGGTGCAGCGGTGGGTCTCCGGTTCGAGTGTGTTGCCGGCATCGAGGGTGTGGGCGAGCAGTGCGGAGAGCAGGTCGATGGCGACGGTGCCCAGCCGTGGCCCGTCGGCAGGCTGGTAAGCGCCGGTGTCTGCCCAGATCCGGCTGAGGAAGTGAGCCAGTAGGCCTCCGAACCCGTCATGCCCGGACATCCGGCAGTTGATGAGCTGGTCGGTGCTCTTCGCCGGCAGGGGCAGCAGGTGTCGTGGGATAAAGACGCCCGTGCCCAGGACACGGTCCTGGGCGTATCCGGTGCGCGCTTCCAAGAGGTAGGGGCGTGAGGTGTCGAGGAGGGTGAGGTCGTACGCGCCGTAGGCCGCTTCGCGGTCGCCCTGGGTCAACGTCATGGTCCCGCGGAGGGCGAGGGACAGGTGATACATCTCGGGGTCGGAGCGCCCGATCAGTTTCGGGGTGCGCCGCAGTGTCATCTGGGGGTGCTCGGTCTTCCACAGGCGCACAGCGCCGAGGTGCAGGAGTCGCTGTGACGCGGGGAATTCAGCCGCGTGGTCGCTGAGAATCTGTGCGGGCACATAGCTCTTGGACATGTGCTCACGCCAGTAGTCGAACCGGTCCACTGGGGCCACGTCCTCAGTGCATAAACCAGTGTTGATCAGCATGTCCATACTCCCGCGGCGGCGCGCGTTCGCCCTCTGCTCCCGGTGGGGCGGGTCAGGACCATCACCCTACTAAAGGGTGTTGCAGAAGGCTCAGGCTTGGGCATTTTTGCGAGTGACGTCGGCTTGATGGTGCGGGAACGGGGAATTCACGTACTCCTCCACGAACACAGATCCACGAGCGGAGAACACGGGTGCGCCCGGCCGGAGGGCCGGGCGCACCGGAAGGAAAGTGGGGGATCAGCGCAGGCGACCGAGGTGGATGACGCTGACGCGGACCTGCCGGTCGCTGATCTCGTACATCACGTGGTCGACGCGCTGGTCGCGTCCCGCGCCGTAGGACACGCCCCGCGGTGTTCGGGACGAGCGGTCTAAAATCACGCATGGGAAGCCGACCCCTGTTCCTCGCCCGGCACGACGGTATCCGGGACCTGATGCCCGAACCGCTGCGCTCCTCGTGCCGCCCGAGCCCGCGTGCTGCGCAGGCCGGGCAGGACGACACCCCGCCGGACGCCGTGTCACCTCGCGGGCTTGGGAAGACCTGCGGGGACCACGTCCGCGCAGGTGCCCGGGTGGCCCCGGTGCGTGCGGCTTGCCGCCCGCTGGAGGTGGACGACGGCATCGAGTCCACCGCCGGGAGCCGCCTCCAGGGTGACCTCGCCACCGCCGGCGCGGGTGAGGTGCCGGACCATCGGCAGGCCGAGGCCCGTGCCGTCGTGGTCGGCGTCGGCGGCTCGCCAGAAGCGGTCGAAGGCGCGCTGCCGTTCGGCCTCGTTCATGCCGGGCCCCTGGTCAGTCACATGCAGCTCGGCCATGGGCGGGGTGCGGCTGTCTTCCTTGGGAACGACGGTCGCCAGCGCGATGGCGGATCCCGGCGGGGACACACGCAGTGCGTTGGAGAGCAGGTTGTCGATGATCTGCTCCAGGGCGCCGGGCACCGCCCACACCCTGACGGCCGCGGCCCCGGAGACAATGAGGTCGACGTCTTGTTCGTCGGCGAAGGCCGCCCAGATCGCCGCGCGATCGGCCACGACGGCGGGGAGATCGACTGTCTCCGGCCTGATCGCGGAGTTCTCCAGCCGGGCGAGCGCGAGCAGCCCCTGCACCATACGACTGAGCCGCTCCAGTTCCCCGAGTGCCTGGTCCAGGCTGTTGTGGGCGCAGGGGTCGAGGTGCGGTTCGAAGTTTTCCAGGCGCAGGCGCAGGGCCGTCAGCGGAGTCTTCAGCTGGTGTGACGCCTCGGAGGCGAAGGCCTGCTGAGCCTGCAGCAGGTGCTGGAGCCGGGTCGCGGTTCTCGTGAACGACGCGGCGAGGCGGCGCAGCTCCGGAGGCCCCTGGTCGGCGGCCGGTGGATCGGTGATCCGGCCTTCGGCGAGTTGTGCGGTGGCGCGTTCGAGGGTCTGGAGCGGACGGGTGACGGAGCGGGCGAGAGCGAAGCCGATCACGGAGACGGCGGCCAGGACGCCGAGCCCGGCAGCCGCGAGGACCAGCCAGGTGGCGTGGACTTTCGCCGTGATCGGTCCGAGGAGATAGGTGGTCCGCACGACGCAGGCGACGGCGGCGGCGTAGCCGCCCGGCACGGTGACGAAGAGGATGTCGCCGCCCGTGGACGGGTCGCTGCGGGTGCCGACGGCGGGACGGCCGCGCAGCGCGGCGAAGACGCCCGGCTCTGCGGACAGGTCCTTGCCGGGCAGGGTCCGGGCGGCGGTGTCGGTGAGGACGATGCCCCGACGGTCGGCGACGAGTACCCGGCTGCCTGTTCGCCGCCCGTATGCGCGGGCGAGTTCGGGCAGGTCGGCCGTCAGCCCATGCTCCATCTTGTCCTCGCAGACCTCCGCGAGCGTCATCGCCCCCTGCTGCGCCGCATGGGAGAAGCGGGACAGCTCGCTGCGGGCGTAGAAGACGCCGAAGGGCACTTCCAGTGCGAGCAGGACGAACAGCATGAGGCTGAGATGGCTGAGCAGCAGGCGCCGAGTCACCGGGGTGTTCCCCCGCGCGTCGGCACTGCGGCGGACGTGGTGTCGGCGTGTGCCGGTGGGACCAGGCGGAAGCCGACTCCGCGGATGTTCTCGATCCAGGCGGAGTCGCCGAGTTTGCGGCGCAGCGCGGCGATGTGGACGTCCAGGGTCTTGGTGGGGCCGAAGAAGTTCGGTTCCCACGCCGTGTCGAGGATCTGCCGGCGGGAGCAGACCGCTCCGGGGTCCTCCGCGAGGCAGACGAGCAGATCGAACTCCTTGGGTGCCAGGGCGACGGGTGCCTGGTGCAGACGTACCTGCCGGGTGCGGCGGTCGATGGTCAGCGGGCCGATCCGCTGGATGTCGGGCGTCCTGGTCGGTGCCGGGTCGTCCGAGGGATCCGGTTCCGTACGGCGGGTGTCCGCGCCCGCCGGACGAGCGCGGCGGGCGACGGCACGGATCCGGGCGACGAGTTCCCGTACGCCGAAGGGCTTGGAGACGTAGTCGTCCGCGCCCAGCTCCAGACCGAGCACCCGGTCCACCTCGTCGTCCCGTGCGGTGATCATGATGATCGGCACGGACGAGCGGGACCGGATGGCACTGCAGACGTCGAGGCCGTCCATATCGGGCAGCCCCAGGTCCAGCAGCACCATCGCCGCCTCCGGCACGGCAAGGCCGTCGGCCCCCGTTCTGGCGTGTTCGACGGTGAATCCGAAACGGCGCAGTCCCTCCATCAGCGGCAGGGCCACCCGGTCGTCGTCCTCGATCAGCAAGACACGCATGCCGGAAGGCTCACAGATCTTTACCGGGGGGTGTGGAGCAAACGCCGGAATCTCCCCCGAGTCGGTGATCCCGCACACTCGGCGTAACCGCGGGAGAGTGCCGCGACGACGACATCCAGGACATGGACAGCGAGGAGTAAGCGGGGAGTTAAGGCTGCGAGCGCCGCGGGCGCGGGCACCCAGGCGACAGCGGGAAACCGATATACGGGCGGACCGCGTACGAGGAAATCGCTGCCGGCGGAATCGGCCGGGGGACGGGGAGGAAAACGGCAGCATCGCAGTAATCCCGGGATTCCCGCTGTATGTGCTCTGGCAATTCGCTTGATCGTCTTCCCGTAGCGTCGGTCGCACGGCCGGTGCCACCGGGGCACCGTGCGGCACGTACCCCCACGAGCACCTGGGATGTCCCATGCCCCTTGATGAACTACGCCTCGCGCGCCCGGACCTGGTGGAGCCCTTCACGGCCGGCCGCGCTCCCTGGAGCGCGCGCCACCGTGCTGGGCCGGCTGTGGGGGGCCTTCGCGCGAGAACCCGTGCCCGGTGTCCTCGGACGCCGCCGGGACGCCGGCGCCCTGGTGGTGGAGCTGCGACGTGGCGGCACACTCTCGGCGGTCGAGTCCAGCGCCCGGCCGTTCGCCGAGGTGCCCGACGACTTCGCCGTGTCCGGGCCGGACGGGCCGATCAGCGGGCCGGTGGAGTTGCTGGCCCAGCTGGACCTGCGTACCTCCGCCGCGGAGCGGCTGGCGGCCGAGCTGGACAACAGCGTCGTCAACCTGGCCTTGGCCCGGGCCGCGAACGCCGGAGGAAGGGGCGTGCCGGAGGACTCGGCGGATGCCGAGCAGGCGGTCGTCGACGGCCATCCTCAGCACCCCTGCTGCCGGACGCGCACCGGCATGTCGATCGCCGACGTGCTCGCCTACGCACCCGAGCACCACCCGGTCGTCCGGCTGGCGCTGCTCCGCGTCCCGTCCGACCGCTGGTGGGGGGCCGGGACCTGGCCGCGGCACCTGCGGGACGGCGACGCGGTCCTGATGCCGCTGCATCCGTGGCAGCGGGACCATGTGCTCGTGCACCACCCCGACCTGGCCGTCATGGAGGAGACGATCCCGGCCCGGCCGCTGCTGTCGATGCGCACCCTGGTGCCCTTGGGCGCCCTGCCGGGCTGCCACATCAAGACCGCCCTCGACGTTCAGGTCACCAACTACCGTCGCACCATCTCCCCGGCTGAGGTCGCGGACGGGCCCCCGCTGTCCGACCTCGTCTCGGCCGTCGTCGACAAGGCCGGGTACGGCGGAAGCCTGCGCGTTCTGCGGGAACTGGGCGGTGGCGCGGTGTGCGTCGACGGGCAGCCGTCGGCGAGCCTCGCGGTGATGGTCCGGGAGTCGACCGAGTGCTGCCTCGACGCCGGGGAGATCGCGGTTCCGCTCACCGCCGTCCACGCGACCGGAGCCGCCGTGGTGGCGGGGGACCCGGTGCGCTGGCTGTCGGACTTCGCCGGACTGGTCCTGCCGCCCGCTCTGACACTGCTGTCCATGGGCGTGGCACTGGAGGCACACGGTCAGAACACCCTCGTCGTCCTGCGGGACGGGCGGCCGGTGCCGGTGCTGTACCGGGACCTGGACGGCGTACGGGTCAGCCCGCGCCGTCTTGCTCGCTGCGGCTTCACCCCGCCTGCCCTGCTCGGCACCCGCGCGGGCGACGACATGGAGGCGCTGCGCACCAAACTGTTCGGCGGTCTGATCAGCGGGGTCTTCGGCGAGCTGGTCGACGTGCTCAGCCGGGCGCAGGGGGCCGATGCACGAGTGCTGTGGGGCGTGGTGGCCGAGGCCGGCCGCCGGGTGTACGCCGGTCTGCCGGAGCAGGAGGACGAGGCCGCATTCCTCGGCGACACCATGCCCCTGAAGGCGACCATCACCATGCGCCTGGCCGAGGACCCGGGCAGGGCCCGGTGGACGCCCGTCCGCAATCCCCTGGCGTCGTGCCGTTGAACTCCGACACCGACCACCGTCCCCCTGGAGCGACCGTATGACCACCGGCACTGCCCCCGGCACCACCCCCTCAGGCGCGAGCGCGCCCGTCACGACAGCCGACACCGTCACTGCCCACACGTTGCTCAACTGCCTGATCCGTGAGGTTTCCGCCCCCGAACACCAGGTGACGGTCGGCGGCGACCACCTCCTGCTCCGACTGCCGCGCCACGGGATCCTGCTGCGTTCCCGGCTGCGCCGGGTCTCGCTGATCGGAGCGCACCGCTTCGAGGGCCCGGTACAGCGGCTTGACGACGACGCCTGGACGACCGTGAGCTGGCGAGAGCTGGCCGGTTACATCCGGCACGAACTGGAACTGCGTACGGGTGTCGCCAACGAGGAGTTCCTCGCCCAGGTCGCCGACAGCCGGGAGACGATCCGCACCGCGCTCGCAGAGCGGGCGGGCGCGACACCGCACACAAACCCGTACGTGGCGTCGGAGCAGTCCCTGGTGTTCGGGCACCGCTTCCACCCCACTCCCAAGTCCCGCACCGGCGACCCGGCGGACTGGCTGGCGTACGGCCCGGAGACGGGCGCGCGCTTCCGCCTGCGCTACCTGGCCGTACGCCGCCACCTCGTGCGGGAGGAGGGCGAGCTGCGCGAGCTGGACGCGCTGCACCCGGCGACCGGCCCGGGATTCGCCGTCCTGCCGGTGCACCCCTGGCAGTTCCGGCTGCTCGGGGAGCCCCAGGCACTGCGCGAGGCCATGGCTTGCGGCGATGTGGCCGACACCGGGGTGAGCGGACCGGAACTGGTGCCGACCGCGTCGGTGCGCACGCTGTACGACGTTGAGAGCGACACCTTCCTGAAGTTCAGCCTGAACGTGCGCCTCACCAACTGCCTCCGCAGGCACGCCAGTTACGAGCTGTCCGGTGCCGTCGCCCTGAATCGCCTGCTCCGGCCCGTCTTCGACGAACTCGCCGGTCGCTTCCCCGGGTGCGCGCTCCTGGCCGAGCCCGGCTACCGCACACTGGACGCGGCCGGCGACACCGCCCTCCTGGAGGGCCTCGGAGTCATCGTCCGCTCCGGCCTGCGCCGCCACCTGCGTCCCGGGGTGACGCCCCTGCTCGCCGCCGCGGTGGCGGACGAGTACCCCTCCGGCGCGGCGCACGTGTCCCGTCTGCTTGCCCGCGGTGACGGGGACGTACTGGCCTGGTGGGACGCGTACCTGCGGCTGCTGCTGCCACCGGTGCTGGCCGCCTACTTCGAATACGGCGTCGTACTCGAACCCCACCTCCAAAACGTCGTCGTGGGCGTGCACGCGGACGGCACTCCGGCACAGATGTTCTTCCGCGACCTGGAGGGCACCAAGCTCCTGCCCGGGCACCACGAGCGCGCCCTCTCGGATCTGCCCGAGGACGTCCGCGGTCCTCTCACCTACGACCCGGAACGTGGCTGGAACCGGGTCGCGTACTGCCTCCTGGTGAACCACGCGGCCGAAGTGCTCGGCGCCCTGGCCGACCTCGACCCGACCTTGGAACCCGCCCTCTGGGGCCTGGTCCGCGACCACCTCCACGCCTACGCCCGCACCGCCGCCCAACCGCCGCGCTTGCGCGCCCTGCTGTCCGGAGTACCTCTGCCGGCGAAGGCCAACCTGCTCCTGCGCTGGTCCCGCAAGGCAGACCGGCACGCCACCTACGTCCCCCTGACCAGCCCCCTCGGCGCGGACTTCCCCCGCGAGGCGATCCGGTGAGGGCCGCCCTGCTGGACCATGTCGTCCGGCTGACCGACGACGACCTGCCCGCGTACCTCTACGACCTCCCGGCCCTGCGCGAGCACGTCCACGCCGTCCGGGCCGCCCTGCCGGACCGTGTCGGACTGCTGTACGCGGCCAAGGCCAACTCCGACCCCCGGATCCTCGGGGCCCTGGCCCGTCACGTCGACGGTTTCGAGGTGGCCTCCGGCGGCGAGCTCAGCCATGTCCGTGCGCTCCTTCCCGACACGCCGGTCGCCTTCGGGGGCCCCGGCAAGACACGGACGGAACTGGGCCACGCGCTCGACGCCAAAGTGGAGCGCCTGCACATCGAGAGCGAACACGAACTGCGTTTGCTCGCCAGCCTGTTGGGTGGCCGGACGGTCGACGTCCTCCTCCGCGTCAACCTCCCCGTCGACCTGCCTGTCGATCTCGACCGGGCCGGCCTGGTCATGGGCGGCCGGCCCAGCCCCTTCGGCATGGACCCCGCGCGGCTGGACCGCTGTCTGGAGCTGATCGCCCCCGCCCCCGGCATCCGGCTGCGCGGCCTCCACTTCCACCTGGCCAGCGGCCTCACGGCCGCGGCCCACCTGGCGCTCGTCGACGGGATCCTGGCCTGGGCCGGGGACTGGGCGGCGCACCGTCGCGGCGTGCGCCTGTCCGAGGTGAACGTCGGAGGGGGGATGGGCGTCGACTACGCGCACCCCCGCCAGAGGTTCGACTGGCCCGCGTTCGGCGCCGGACTACGCCTGCCCCTGGCCCGCAACCCCGGTCTCACCTTGCGGATCGAACCCGGTCGATCGGTCACCGCCTACTGTGGGTGGTACGTCACCCAGGTGCTTGACATCAAGTTCAGCCGCGGCCAGGCGTTCGCCGTGCTGCGCGGCGGCACCCACCATCTGCGCACCCCGAGCGCGAAACAGCACGACCAGCCCTTCGAGGTGATCCCCGACGATGTCTGGCCGAGCCCCTGGGACCGGCCGGAGGTCCGCGACGAGCCGGTGACGCTGGTCGGACAGCTGTGCACACCCAAGGACGTCCTGGCACGCCGGGTCAGGGTCGCACGGCTGCGCGTCGGCGACCGGGTCGCCTTCGCCATGGCCGGCGCCTACGCCTGGAACATCTCCCACCACGGCTTCCTCATGCACCCCCACCCGACCTTCCACCACGTCGACGAAGCCGAGATGCCTGACCCGGGCACGTACGCCCGCCGACTGTCATGAGCGCGAGCCCCCGCGTGCCGGTGAAGGCCGTACTCACCGTCCGGAACTTCCGTCACTACCTGCTCGGACAGCTGACGTCCAACATCGGCACCTGGATGCAGCGCGCCGCCCAGGACCTGCTCGTCCTCCGCCTCACCGGCGACAGCGGCGGCGCGGTCGGCATCGTGACCGCACTGCAGTTCCTCCCCCAGACGCTGTTCGGCCTGACCGGAGGCGTCCTCGCCGACCGGTACCCCAAGCGGCGGCTGCTGCTGTTCACCCAGACGGCCATGGGGGCGCAGTCGCTGCTGCTCGGACTGCTGACCATCACCGGGGAGGTGAACCTGCCGTCCGTCTACGCGCTGGCCTTCGCCCTGGGCACCGCCACCGCCGTGGACGGCCCCGCCCGGGGCGCCTACCTCTCCGATCTGGTCGCGCGCGAGCTCGTGACCACCGCGGTCAGCCTGAACTCCGCGCAGTTCAACGTGGCCCGCGCCGCCGGCCCCGCCCTCGCCGGCCTGGCGGTCGCCGTCTTCGGCACGGGCCCGGTATTCCTCGTGAACGCGGCCTCGTACCTGGCCGTCCTCTACGGCCTGATCACCATCAGGACGGACGACGCGGGCGCCCCGGACGAGCGTGGCCGGCCCCGCCCCGGCCGCACCCGGCCGCGCGACGCCTTCCGCCACATCGCCTCCACGCCCGGACTGCTCCTGCCGCTGGTCCTGATCGCCTTGGTCGGCACCTTCGGCCTCAACTTCCAGGTGACCATCTCCCTGGTGTCGATCACGGCCTTCCGCACGGGCGCCGCCGCCTTCGGCTGGCTCTCCGCCGCGTACGCCCTGGGCAGCCTCGCCGGCGCGCTCTACGGGGCGAGTCGCGGCAGGCAACCCACGGTACGCCGTCTGACCACCGCCACGGTCGTCTTCGGGGCACTGGAGACAGCACTGGGTCTGATGCCGGGCTACGGCACGTTCATGGCCCTCCTGCTGCCCACCGGTTTCGCCGCGGTGACCGTGACCACGACCGCCAACGCGCTGACACAGCTCCATGCCGACCAGCACCTGCGGGGCCGCGTCATGTCCGTCTACTTCCTGGTCCTCCTCGGCGGCACTCCGGTGGGCGCCCCGCTGGTGGGCATGGTGTCGGACGTCCTGGGCGTCCGCTCCACCCTGCTCCTGGGAGGCGTGATCTCGGCCTCCGCCGCGCTCACGCTCCCCGCCCTGATCCCGGTGATGACCGCGAGACGCCGTCCGAAGGCTGGATCGACACCGTCCACGACGGCTACGGCACCGGCGCGGAGGTGACGCGCGCACCACCTCGGCCGACGGAAGCCCCGGCCGAGGCTGCACCCTCCGCAGGGTGTGATCGTGACGCCCCGCGCCTTCAGCGTCTCAGGGCGTACACGTACCTGGTGCGGTACTTACCGGGGTGGGTGTCGTCGTCCCCGGGCGCGTACTCGCCCAGGGTCCACAGCACGTCACCGCGGGCGTCGTAGCTGAGGTCCTCGGGTCCGGGCGGGAGTTCCCAGGTGGTGCCGGCCGGGCGCCAGCTCCGGAGCTCGCCGTTGCCGCTCACCCCGTGGCCGACGTTCAGGTAGTAGCGTCCCCCGACACTCACCGCGCCCTGGACCGACCGGGGTCCCGGGTAGACGATCGGGACGCCCGAGGTGCCCCTGGCCAGCAGACCCGTTCGCGGGTTCAGCGGCCACCGCGCGATCCTGGGCCGGTGGCCGTCCTGCGACCACTCGCTCACCACCAGGCGGTGCGTCGCCTGCGAGCGGTCCAGCGCGACCTGGGAGTAGGTGAAGCCGCCTGCCGTGTCGCGGTAGGTCAGCACCTGGGGCAGGACGTACGCGTACCCTTCGGCGCTGTAGTAGCCGTCCTGGAACCCGAAGCGGCCCTGGTTCCGTGCGGCGGTCCGGACCCGCAGCATGTTCTCCAGGTGGAAGACCCGCAGTCCGACGCGGGTGTCGGTGACGTACAGCCACTTGCCGTACCAGACCAGACCGCCCGCGTGCACATGGACGGCGCGGAACCCCGGGTCCCGGCCCTGCATCTCCGGTTCGGCCAGCAGGGCGTGCCAGTACCGGACCGGACCGGAGGCCGGCACGTGCACCAGGCTGATCCGCGTGCCCTCCGCGCGTGCACCGGGGTGGGCGTCCCAGGACACCAGCAGCACGGTGGCACCGGGGGATCCTCCCAGGGCGTCGTAGTTGCTCGTGATGCCCTGGGGTCGCCAGTTGCGGGTGAGGAAGTCATCGTCCGCCCAGCGGAATCCGGTCTTCAGACGCGGGACGCGCCGGGGGTCGGAGGGGCGGCCGGCCGGATAGGGCACCCGGCTGATCCTTGTGCCAGTGCGTTGCGGGCTGCTCCGTACGATCTCGTCGGTCGACACCCGCCAGAGGCCGACCCGGTCACCCTGCCGCGCCGCGCGGTCGTTCAGGCGTTGGATGACGGCCCAGTACCTCTGCCAGGTGTCACCGGGGTCAAGCCGGCGGGAGGTCTCGGCGGCGTACGCGGCCGGCGACGAGAGCAGTTCCCCCGCCGCCGCGACGAGGGGTGCCCCGACCATGCCCCGGAGGAGGGCTCTTCGTAAGGTGTCCATACCCGGTCAAGGTAGGCAGAGCCGCCCTCACTGCCTAGGGTGCCCATCGTTTTTCGGACATAGGCCTCTGCTGCCGCATCGCCAAGCGGGCCTGCACTCAGCGCTGGCCTCGGCCTTTCATGACGGTCTGCGTCTGATGTTGGGCCGGCCCAGTGCCCGTCTGTCGCATCGAGTGGGCGCCAGTGACCGGCGATACGGAGGATGCGGCGGCGGCCGGTGGTGACGAGCTGGGCGGCGGTGACGAACAGGCGGACGCAGGCGGCGGGACTCCCAGTGCTGCTCGCGGTTGCGAGCGAGCTGCCCGCGCATGAAGTCCGGGGCGAGGCTGTGCCCGGCTACGGCCTGGTACCCGGTGAGGACCCCGTCGTTCACGGCGTCGGTGCCGGTGGCCGCGGCGAAGAACCCGGTCTTCCTGGCGATGTGCAGGTGCGGGCGGCCGGTCAGGACCAGGGCGATGAGGGGCTGCGCCTGGCCGGTGGCGTAGTTGGGGCGGTGTCGATCCACTGCGCGCCGGAGGCGGCCGCACGGGCAGCCGCCTCCGGGATCGCCCGGCACCGGTAGTTGCCCAGCGCGAGCTCCGCTGTTACAGCAGGCTTCCCACAGTCGCGGCCTGCCCGGCAACCGTGGGGACGGTCAGACCGCCGGCGCGAATGCGGTGATGGCGTCGACGAGATCGGCCGGGGCTTCCAGCGGGATCAGATGACCGGTGTGGGGGACCACCACGAAGTCGGGGTGGGAGAGGTAGGGCACCAGGTTGTCGCGGAGCACGCCGACGGGCTCCACCTGGTCGTGTTCTCCGGCGACGACGAGAACGGGCACGCTGACCATGCGCGTGTGTTCGGTGATGTCCTGCGCGATGCCGTGCAGCGGCCACTCGGTGCGGGCGGCGTCGGCGGCGGTCCGCGAGTCGGTCACGATCTGCGCCTTGACCGGCTCGGACAGCTCGGTCGCGGTGAGGACGTGATCCCGTGCCCCGGCCACGGACTCGGCGGAGTCGTAGGCGTGCGACAGGGCTTCCCGGTACTCGGGAGTGACCTCTGCGGCGGGCTTCGCCGGGCCGGAACCGACGAGAACCATGCCGCGCAGGCCGGCGGGCCGGGTGGCCGCGACCAGCTGTGCGACCTTGCCGCCCATCGAATGCCCCACCAGGACGTAGTCGGTGACCCCCGCGTCCGCGAGTACGGCGAGCGTGTCGTCGGCGAGCTGACCGAGCGTGTAGGGACCGGGCAGAGCGCTCGACCGGCTCCACCCGCGGAAGTCGACCGTGAGCACGTCACGGCCCGCCAGGCGGTCGACGACGAGGTCCCAGGTGCGGGCGGAACCACCCCAGTAGTGCAGGAACACCAGAGTCGGTCCGGTCCCCGTCCGATGGTCGTAAGTGGGCAGTAGCGTCTGCTGCGTCGTGTCCATGATGGCTCTTCCGGTCGATGCTCTGGGTCATTTGCCCCGTGCGTTCATTGAAACTTCTGCACCCGGACGGGGGCATTGGTGTGACTGGTCACCCGATGGCGAAAACTGGACACATGAGCGTGATCCGGCAGATGACCTACCAGCCCGCGGGACGCCCCGCCGCCTCGGTCGAGACGATGACGTTCGGCCGCCTTCGCGAGCTGAACGACGGCGGCACGCAGCGCGCCGACTTCCACGTCCTTGCCGTCATCGACGCCGGACCCGGCTCAGTCGCCGTCGATTTCCACCGCCACCCGCTCGAAGACCGGTCCGCGGTGTGGATTCCGCCCGGCGCGGTGCACCGGTGGGATGACATCGCCGACGTGGCAGGACACCTCGTGCTGTTCGTGCCGACCGCGCCGGTCACCCACGTCACCCGAGAACTGGCCGCCTCCCCCGACCCGGCCGCGCACTGGAGCATCCCCGACGCCGACTGGCCCTTCGTCGACACGGCGCGCAGCCATCTCCTCCTCGAAGCTTCCGCCCCACCCAGTGACTCCCGGACAGAGCTGCCCGAGATCCTGCTCTCCGCGCTCATCACCCGGCTGCACCCGCCGCACACCGAAGCACGGCTCACCCCTCAGGTGTTCCGGTTGTTCCGCTCCAGCGTCGAAGCGCACTTCCGGCAGCACCACGACGCCGGCTACTACGCCCGTACGCTGGGATACGCGCCCCGCACCCTCTCACGAGCGGTGCAGCAGGCCACCGGCCGCACCGCGAAGGCGTACATCGTCGAACGGATCGTCCTGGAGGCCAAACGGCTCCTCGCACACGACCGCCTCACCGCCGCCCGCTGCGCCGACGTACTCGGTTTCCCCGACGCATCCAACTTCTCGGTGTTCTTCCGCAAGGCGACAGGCATGCGTCCGGGTGCGTGGCAGGCGACGGTGGCCGCCGAGTGAGAGCGTCCGGCTCGAAGTTTTTGGTGGCTTCTTCCACCAAGATCCGCTCGATGTGAACGAACCCGCTGTTCCGCCAGTGCCGGTCTTTGGTGCCGATGCCTCAGGAGGCGGCGCGGCATGCGGGTCGTCCGGCCTCTCGTGCAGAACGCACGTAAAGGCAGCCGTCATGTACAGGTCAGCAGCGAGGCGGTCGGCGAAGGCGGAGGCGGCTATTGTCCGCGGCCGTCAACCGGTCGGGCTGTCCGAGGGCTGGGGCTTGCCGAGCATTCGGCAGGTCGCGGCGTCGACGAGGGCCTTGTTCGTGGTGGCGGCCTTCTTTTCTTTGATGCCGAAGTTCGTGATGGTGAAGACCGCGACGCTACGGGTGCCGGTGGCGTCGGTGTAGATCTCACTGGAGTAGCCGGGCAGGCCGCCGGTGTGACCCCAGACCGTGCCGCAGGGCGTGTCCATCTTCATCAGGCCCAGACCGTAAGCTCCGCCCTCCTCGGGGGCGTCCACGGTGGTGCGCATCTGCTTCATCTGGGCCTCGGGCAGCAACCGCCCGGACATGAGCGCGGTGAGGAAGCGCTGCCAGTCCTGAGCGGTGGAGAGCATACCGCCTGCCGCCCACGACCAGCTCGGGTCGATGGCGGCGGTGTCGATGTTGTCCCCGGGGCGTTCGGGCCCGGCGAATCCGACGCCCTCGGGCAGGTCCACGGTCCCGGAAAGAAGGGCCTTCAGACGCTTGGAGTCCGGCTCGTAGCCGGTCGCGTGGCGTTTCCCGGCGGGCCAGGCCGCGTCCGTGGCCAGGTACGAGTTCTTCATGCCGAGCGGCCTGGTGAACCTCTGCTCGATCAGCTCTGCCAGGCTGCTTCCGGTGGCCTTCTCCAGGATCAGCCCGAGAGCCTCGTAGTTGGCGTTGCTGTAGGAGTATTTCTCGCCCGGCTCGGTCGGCGGGTCCTGTTCGGGAGTGGTGGCGAGAAGTTCCCCCGGGTTCCACGTGCGCTGCTCCTGACCGGTGAGCGAGGGCAGGAACTGGGGCGTCAGCAGGAAGTCTCCCAGGCCGCCGGTGTGGTTGAGCAGCATCCGTACGGTGATGTGCTCACCGCCCTTGACCAGGCCGGGCAGCCACTTCTCGACTGTGTCGTCGAGGCTGATCTTCTGCTGGGCGACCTGTTGCAGGACGAGGGTCGCGGTGAGCGGCTTGGTGTTGGACCCGACTCGGAACTGATCGCCGGCGGCGAGGCGGTGGTCGTCCTTGGTCCAGGCGGCTTGCTTGGCGATCTCGACGGGCTTCCCGTCGCCGGAGTCGACCCGGACGATGACACCCAGGGAGCCGGTGTCTGCCGCCTGCTGCGCGAGGCGGGCCAGCCGCGCGTCGGCCACCGGGCTCGCCGCGCTTTGCCCGGCGGCCGGTTTGGCCTCGTCCGAGCAGTTCGCGAGCGCCGCGCCCAGGCAGGTCGTCAAGGCGATGGTCAGCGCTCCGCGGCGGATTCGGTGGCGGCGGGACAGTGTGGGTGCGGACATGGCAGTTCCCTTCGGCGCGTGACGATGTGCTGCGTGCGTCGAGGGACCGGACGATCGCCTGATGAGCGGCCGTTCGGCGGGTCCCGCGCACACCTTCCATTCAGTCAGCGGCGCGCCGCTGGTACATCGCTCGATGGCGGGCTTCCCACCGGCGCGGGGTCACTCCAAGGAGTGACCTCGCGGGGTACGGCGTCCCGCCGGCCCGCGCTCTGACCGAGGGCGGTTCAGGACAGGCTGTTCCTGGCCAGCACCGCCGCCTGTGCCCGGCTCTGGCAGCCGGTTTTCGTGAGCACGCGGCTGACGTGCGTCTTGACCGTGTGCAGGCTCACCACGAGCCGGTCGGCGATCTCGGCGTTGCTCAGCCCATCCCGGATCAGACGCAGTACGTCGACCTCCCGCTGGGTGAGGTCCCTCAGCCGGGCCAGGTCATGATCGCTGGGCTGGCGCCGGCCTCTGAGATGGCCCTGGATGATCCGCTGGGTCACCTCGGGGCTCAGCGCGCTGTGCCCGGCCGCCGCGGCACGCACGGCCGCAGCCAGCTCTTCGTACGAACTGTTCTTCAGCAGGAAGCCGGAGGCCCCGGCCGTCAGCGCATCGTCGACGTAGGCGTCCAGGTCGAACGTGGTCAGCATGAGCGCCCGGCTGCGCCCCGGCCCGAGCAGTCCCCGGCGGCCCAGCTCGCCCAGCGCCCACAGGCCGTCCCGGCGCGGCATCCGGATGTCCATCACCAGCACATCCGGCCGCAGCCGCGCACACACCTCGACGGCTTCCTCACCGTCGTTCGCGGTGCCCGCCACGGTGATGCCCGCCTGGCTGTCCAGGATCACGCTCAGCCCTGTACGGATGACCGGCTCGTCGTCCACGACGAGCACGCTGATCTGCTCAGGCATCCGCACGCTCCCAAGGCATCGTCGCCGTAACACGGAAGCCGCCGTCACCGGTGGGACCCGCGGTGAGTTCGCCGTCCAGCGCGCCCACCCGCTCCTCCATGCTGACCAGGCCGAGCCCGATGCCCGCGCCGGCCGCGACCTGCCGCCTGCCGCGGCCGTTCAGGATCTCACACCGCAACTCTCCGCCATCTTTGCCGCAGACGGTCACCCGGACGGGCGCTCCGGGTGCGTGCCGGCGAGCGTTGACCAGTGCCTCCTGCACGACGCGGTATACCACCAACTGGACCGGCCCCGGCACGGACTCCGGCGCGACGTCCGTCGTCAGCTCGACCGTTCCCCCGCGGCACGGTGGCTGTCCAGCAACGCGTCCAGCTCGCCGAGGTCCGGCACGGGCTGGAGCGGGACGGCGTCCGCGGGGTCGCGCAACATCCGCAGCAAGTCACGCAGCTCGCCGCTGCTCTGCCGGCCCGCCGCCGCAAGGCCATCGATCTGGGCACGGGCCCAGTCGGGCAGCTCGCCGCCGCGGGCCCGCAGCGTCTCCGCATGCACGACGAGCAGGGTCAGCGAGTGCGCGACCACGTCGTGCATCTCACCCGCAATCCTTGTCCGCTCGCGTTGCGTGGCCTGTGCCGCCTCCAGGGCCTGTACCCGGCGCGCGTCGGCCGCCCGCCGCTCGGCCGCGGCCAGCAGTTCCTGCCGGGTGCGCGCGGCAAACCCCATCACCCAGGCCAGCGGCATCGGGGCCAGCGCGGCGAGGACGTCCAGGCCGCCCTGGAAGTCGCCGGAGTCGGTCGTCATCCGGTTCAGCCACAGACCGGCCACGCCCAGCACGGCGACGCCGAGGACCGCCGACACGGTCCGCCGCCAGCTCACGCCGCGGTCGCCCAGGTTGTAGAGCAGCACCGCCGGCGGCAGGAAGACCAGGGGTGACAGCTTGGCCCCCTCGCCCGCACTCCCCACCAGCGCCGCCAGAAGAGCCCCTAACCCCACGACGAAGGCGGTGGCCGGCAGCCGCCGCCGCAACAGCACAACCACCACGCCCACCGCCTCGTACGCCATGAGCGATACCCAGGCCGGCCCGGCGGTGTCCACGTACGGCTGCGACAGCAGCGCCGGCGCAAACGTCAGTACTACCAGCCCGGCATCGGCACCCCACCCGGGCCACCTGCCGTCCCTCACTCTCATCCGTCCGACACTACGACCTCGCAGACAGGTCTTCGTCACTCCAAAGAGCCACTTCGCGTCCCCTCCCGTGCGGAGGATCGGACTCTCTCCGTCGCCAACACCGGTTGACAGCCTGAGTGCTGACCTCTCTGAGCCCCACCTCAATCAACGCAGTAACGATAAAATTCGACAGGGCTGGCCCGGACCCGTGAAGAACGTAGGGAAGGTTGATTGCGCTGGTCGATGGCCCGATTTACCTACGCCGGAGTGGCGAGGGTGGTGTGATTGGAGTTGATCATCATCCGCAGAGAGATCGGCAGCAGCGTGAACAACCGACAGACCGGCACGGTGAAGTGGTTCAACGACGAGAAGGGGTTCGGCTTCATCACCCCTGATGGTGGGGGCGACGACCTGTTCGTCCACTTCAGGGCTATCGAGGCCGAAGGCTTCAAGGCCCTCAAGGAGGGGCAGAGGGTGTCCTTCGTCGCCGAACGAGGCCAGAAGGGCATGCAGGCGGCGCAGGTCCGTGCCGAATAGTCCTTCTGGCGTATAGTCGCGTCTGCAAATTCCCCTCGGGCGCGACCACACGCACCGGCCGGCAGTCTGACAGGGTGCCCAAAACATCGATGGCAGACGATCAATGTTCGTTGGCACAGGACAGACCGCTCGGGACGGCGCCGGGCGCGAGCGTTCTTCTTGCGTGTTGCTCACGCGTGTCCGGCAGCCGGCTACCACAAGGGTCGGGCGCGCCCGGTCCCGTCGCAGTGGAAGCACCGGCCGCCTCCCGGCGCGCTGCGGGCACCGATGGTGCCCGCAGCGTGGCGGAAGAGCCGGGTAAGGCCGGCGGTGTATGCCGCGTGTATCGGGAGCTCCTGCTGTCTGCCGAGCGTGACTTCCAGCGCAACGTCGGGGCCGGTGAAGTGGGCGTGCATGCCCCCGGTGATCGCACGGAGCGTCTTGTTCGGTTCGTGCATCGTCTCCGTGCCGGACAGCTGCACGCGGGCCGCGAGGACGGTGTCCGCGGCCGCGGCGAAGGACAGCCATCCGACCGGGCGGGCGAGCGGCCCGATGTGGCCCACGGGGGCGGGGTGGGTGTGCTGGAGTTGGGGCAGGGAGTGCCACAGATCGCCCGGCAGGTCCTGGGGTGCGGTCTCTTCTCGGCTGCGTCTCATACGGCCTGTAGGGCCTTGGGTGGGCTGTCGACGTCGGGGGGGGCCTGTCCGTCCGCCGGTGGCGCGGTGACTTCGGGACCGGTCCCGCTGTGCGGCTTGGCGGTTGCCGGCCGCACAGCGGGCTTGTGCGGTCAGATCCGCCGGCGGAACCAGCCGCGGCCACGGCCCGGCTCCTGGTCGTCCTGTGGCTCCGGCGGTGCGGCGGCTTGGAGGCGGGTGGCTTCTGCAACGGCGTCCCCGGCGTTCCAGGCCGTCCGGTGCATGGCACACCTTCTCCCGCACTCAGCAGTCGGCCCCGCGCCGCGGCATAGGGCGACGGTCCGTGTCCGGTGGGACGCCCGCTCGTAGCGGCTCCGGCGCTCGGGCGGGAGGCCGGGCTCAGCCAGCGCGGCGGGCAGGGCGACGACGCGGACGGGCCCGGTCAGGTCGATGAACGTGGGAATGAAGCCCAGGCGCCGGATCCGCCAGGAGCCGTCGGCCCTCACGAACCGGAACCAGGACAGCAGGCCCTCCTCGGTGGTGCCTCGTGGAACACGGTGCCGTGCAAGGAGATTGCCGTGGCCGTAGACCACCCAGGTGCCGTTGACCCGCTCGAACGGCTGGACCGCGTGGGCGTGGTGGCCGAGGATCACATCAACCGCCGAACCGGCCGTCAGTTCCCGAGCCCAGGCGCGCTGGCGCGGGCTCGGTTCATGCACGTGCTCCCGCCCCCAGTGCATGCTGAGGACCACCACTTCGGCACCCGCGCGGCGAGCCCGGCGGGCCTCGTCGAAGACGCGTTCACCGACCACGTTGGCCAGCCACGGCTTGTCCGCCGGCCGGAGTCTGCCCCCGAAGCCGTAGCTGTAGGACAGGTGCGCGACCGGGACGCCTTTGACCTCGATAATGTTCGGCCGGTCCGCCTCCGCCCGGTTCCGTGCCGAGCCGGTGTGCCGCAGGCCGGCCGCGTCCAGG
Organism: Streptomyces sp. WELS2; assembly: GCF_013870595.1. Classification (GTDB taxonomy): domain Bacteria; phylum Actinomycetota; class Actinomycetes; order Streptomycetales; family Streptomycetaceae; genus Streptomyces. The sequence continues at coordinate 34,686 of NZ_JACBWZ010000001.1, forward strand.
GCCTCCAGGGTCCGGCGCACACCTGCCTCGCCCTGGTCGAGCACGTGGTTGGACGCTGTCGAGCAGCTGTGGAAGCCCACGTCCGACAAGGCTGTGGCGATCTGCGGCGGGGCGGCGAAACTCGGGAAGCCCGTGAACGGTCCCCCGGTCGGCGCGAGGGGTGTCTCGAGATGGCAGATCGCCAGATCGGCCCGGGACACCGCCGGCCTCAGCCCGGCCAGCATCGGCCGGAAGTCGAGCCCCTGGCCACCGGCCGCCCTGGCATCCCGGGCGGCCTGCTCGATCAGCGGAGGATGGATCAGGACATCGCCACCGGCGATCAAGGTGAAGGACACGGCCCTGTCCACCGGGCACTCCTCAGGACGTGCGGGCGCCCCAGGTGAACAGGAACGTAGCCCGTCTGCGCCGGGCCGGCCGTTGGTGCCCACCAGTGCGCCCTGGCTGTCCTTCCCGTAGTTCTCGGGCAGGTACTCCGAGGCCGCACCGCGTGCCCCGGTTCCGCCGTCGCCGCCACGGCCTCCCGAGCCGCCGTCGCCACCCCGGCCGGCATCTCCCGGGGGAGTGACCGTGGTGTCCTTGGCGATGCCGCCCTTCCCGCCGGTGCCACCGGCACCGTCCTGCCCGCCCGTGGCAGCAACCTCGTCCGGGTTCGCGGGCCAATCACCCCAGCCGCCCTGGCCGCCAGGTGCCCCCGGGCTTCCGCCATGGCCCTGTTCGGCAGGGTCCGAAACCACCCATCGGGCATCCCGGACGGTCTTGCCGATCTGACAGTTCCCTGCCGGACTGGGCTTGCTGGCCGCGCCTCCTCGGCCGGACATTCCACCGTCTCCGCCGCACAGGCCATAGGTCGGCGGGTCGGGGGTGGGGATCGGCGTCTGCTGGTACCGCTCGCACTTCGGCCCGGTGTCGCCGTTGCAGCCGCCCTCGCCGCCCCGGCCGCCACCGGCGGCGTGGGCGCCGGAACCGCCGGAGACGTCCAGCAGCCAGCCGATCCTGGGGGCGGTGACATTCGAACCGCCGCCGGGCTGCCCGTCGCCGGGGTTGTAGGCGTCCGGGCCGGGCTTGCCGGGGTGCTTCTGCGAGCCGGCGCCGCCCAACGTGCCCGCGCCGCCCTCTCCGACGAAGACCTTCAGCTTCTGTCCCGGTTCCACCGTGATGCGGCCCGTGGCGAACGTGCAGCCGCCCGCACCGGTGCCGCCCGCACCGCCGGCGCCGCCGCCCCACCACCGTGCCGGACGTTCTTGGCGATGATCAAGGCCGCGTCGGTGCCCCCGCCACCACCGCCGCCGCCCCCGTGGCACCGCCTGCTCCACCACCACCGGCATCCCACGCATACGCGGTGAGGGTGTGCACGCCCTGCGGCACGGTGAACTCGGTCCACCCGGTCTTGGTGAACTCCGCCCGGCACACACCGTGGGCACACGAGACGCCAGCCGGCTGCGCGGCTGACGACGGCGCGGCGGGAACAGCAGCCACAGTGCCCGCCGACAACGGCACGGCAAACAGCGCACGGAACGCAGTCTTCAAGACCGACTCCCTGACTGAGCACTCGAGTGGGGCAGGGTGGCAGGGCGTGATCACCCGGACTGGACAGACAGCAGTCCAACAGACCCGCCACCTGGACAGACGCGGATGCCGACGAGTTCACCCGCAAGGGCACTCGCAGTCGCACTGATGTCCCACGAGCCCGGCTCGGGGGTGCGCAGGATCGAGCCCGACCGGACGGTGCTGCCCGGCTGGGTCCGCCTGCCGCAGTCGATCGAGATCCGCTTCGGCACCAGCCGGGCCGGGGCCATCGACATCGCCCTCTGCACCACCGCCCCATCGACGCAGTCGCCCCCGCCCACCCGGAAGTCGACTAGAAACAGCCGCGCACGGCGGAGAAAGGCCGGTGCTCCCCGCTCCCCGCTCCCCCGCTCGCGAAGCAGGCCACCCCGGCCTGACCTGTACCGCTTCCCGCTGGGGTGGGTAGGGCGGCATCGCCGCGCCAGGGCCAACCGCGCGCGCCACTCAGCCGGTGACCGTGTATGTTCGATCTGCTACTTTCCGCACGTGATGTACGAACCGACGCGCCGCCAGGCGCTCCAAGCAACGTTCGCCGGCCTTGCGGCGTCATGCGTCGCAGGTATCGGCCAAGCCGCGGCAGCCACGCAGATCCGCAGCAGCCGCAAGAGCCGCCTGGACTACCAGGCCCGCTACCGCGAACTGTTCAACGCGTGCGGGAAGGACCCCGGGAAGAAGCTGCTGGTCGGGCGGCAGATGCTCGACAACTACGCCCGGGACGCGCGCGTCTACCGCGTACCGGACCATGCCGCCGTGGTGCGCATGCACGCCGCACTCGTGCGCCAGCAGCACGCTCGCGGGACCGGCGCGAAGCTCTGAGCCCCTCCCCCTCACGGCTTCATCGGCCGGCGCGCCTCCCTTGGCGGCCGGCCTGGCAGGTTCACTTCCGGAAGTGGCTGGGGTAGTCGTTGGCCTCCACCTTGCGCCGGAGTTCCTCGTCGTCGGGGTGCAGGCTCAGGGCCCGATCGATCAGAACCTCCTCGGTCTCCACCCTGTTCGGATCGGGCACACAGCATTCCACCGGGCACACCGCCTGGCAGGCGAGGTGGTCGTAGAACCCCACGCACTCCGTACAGGCGTTGGGGTTGATCACGTAGACCTCGTCACCCTCCGAGATTGCCTCGTTCGGGCACTCCGGCTCGCACGCACCACAATTGATGCAGTCCTCGGTGATCTCGATGGCCACGGCCGCTCACACCTCATTCGTTCGGACTCGTCCGGTGATCAACGAGCGAGCAACCGAGCAGTATCGCACCCGACAGGCAGTCCGGAGCACCGCTTCGCCAGGTGCGGTAGGCGTGTTCACCAGAAGGCAGGACGCAGCCGTCGCCGCCTTTGCCCCAGCACCTCCGCCACGGCCGTCGAGACTCGAAGCTGCGCCGTCGCAGCCACCGCTGGGAATGCGGCTGACCCCGAGCGCGCTAGAGCAACTTGAGGGGCAAGTTGTAGGGCAACCTCCGTTGCCACCCCTGATTGCCACCCGCGGTGGGCAAGCCTCCCATCCGAGAGGCTTGCCCGGGTCGCCTTCAGAAGCGGGAGAACCAGCGGCCCTGGGCCTTCTGCCCGGGCAGAGCCTGCTCCTGCTCCTGGGACCTGCCCGTCCAGCCCAGCTCGATGTGGGACTGCTCGATTCCTTCCCTCTCCCGCTGGTCGCGATCGACCAAGTATCCCGTGAGGGCGTCACATCGGCTTCGATCCGGTGAGACTTACTCCATGCAGGACACCATCGCGGTCGCCTTAATCACGGCACTTTCCACCCTGTCGGCTGCCGGTCTGGCTGGATGGATCACTCTCCGGTTGCAGCGTCAACAAACTGACGCTGAGCGAAGCCGCGCGCGTGAGGAATCGCGACGCACCGCGTATGACAACTTGCTCGCCGCTTCTACGGACGCGTGGCATGCGATCGATGCGATGTGGCGGCTCGTACCGCCACGAGACGCGGATGACACAGAGCGGCCGGATATCCAGGCGGCCTTGTCGGCTCTAAAGCATCTGGACCATGCTCTACACGTCGCCGGGCTGCACGGTCCGTCGTCCATCGAAGATGCTGCAGCAGAACTCTACTTTGACGCATGGGCGGAGTTCGAGGTCATCATGCAGGTACTCAGGGACAACGTCGGTGACAGCCGGATCGCGGCGCAGCTGCACGCCCCGGGTCAGGGCCCCGATCACGACACACGATTGCTGAAGCGCGCCGCCTTCACGGGCGAGGCCCGAAAGGCAATCAAGAACGCAGACGAATGACGGCCCAGTCATCTACACCAGGCGCGCTGTCGGCGGTCACGTAATTCCCCACGATCTACATGATCAGCGTCACGTAATTCCCCACCCGCGTGGTCACGATCCCCCACCGGGGCGCCGACCATCGATGGTGCCGCCGACCATGCTCGAACTGGCGTAACGTTCCACGTTTCGGATGATTTTATCGCTTGTTAGGCATTCCTTGCGAATTATTCGGTTTCCCCATGGGCATGCCGGTGCCCGGGTTGAGGGTCTGGACCTCTCGGAGTCGTACCGGCACCTCGATCCGTGAGCCGAGAGGCCGACGGACGCACCGGATGGCAAGGAGAACGTTCACCGTGGTCGACATCGTCGAGATCTACGTGCACTGGTACGCGGGCCGGTCCAAGAGCCAGGTGTCCGCCTCGCTGGGAGGAAACCGCAAGACGGTTCAGAAGTACCTGGCGTCGGCGGAGGCAGCGGGGATCACCCCGGGCGGACCGCCCATGAGTGAGGCGGACTGGGCCAAGCTGCTCAAGAGCTGGTTCCCGGAGCTGGCCAGCCGGAAGCTGAACCAGGTCAGGTGGCAGGAGATCGAGCCGCACCGCGACTACGTCAAGGAGCTGCTGAAAACGACGATGGTCACCACGATCCACCAACGCCTGTGGGACGAAGGAAAGCTGAGAGTGTCACTGTCGACGTTCCGGCGCTGGGTGCACGAGAACCTGCCCGACGAGGCCGCCCGTTCCAAAGTCACGGTGCGGAGGGAGAACGTCGAGCCGGGTTCGGAGGCTCAGATCGACTACGGATTCCTTGGGCAGTGGATCAACCCGGCCACCGGCAAGCGGCACCGGATCTGGGTATTCGTGATGGTGCTGCCGACCTCGCGGCACATGTTCGTCCGCCCGGTGGTGCACATGGACCAGCATGCCTGGACCCTCGCGCACCCGGAAGCCTTCCGCTACTTCGGCGGTGTCCCACGCCGTCTGGTGCCGGACAATCTCAAGACCGGGGTGGACAGCCAGACCTCTACGACCCACAGGTCAACAAGTCGTACGCCGAACTTGCCTCCTACTACGGTACGTTGGTGGATCCTGCTCGCGCCGCGAAGCCGAAGGACAAGCCCAGGGTGGAGCGGCCCATGCCCTATGTCCGCGACTCGTTCTGGAGCGGGCGGACTTTCACCTCGCTGGAACACATGCAGGCCGAGACCCTGACCTGGGCGAGGAACGTCGCCGGGCAACGGCAGTGCCGGCCGCTGGACGGGGCCAAGCCGATGGCGGTCTTCGAGGCCATGGAGTCCCAGGGCCTCCTGCCTCTGCCGCAGACACCGTTCGTGCTGGCCAGATGGTCGACCGCGATGGTCGGCCCGGACATCCACATCAAGGTCGGCCGCACCCTCTACTCGGTGCCCTGGAAGCTGATCGGAGGCCGTGTCGACGTCCGCTCCACCGCCACCATGGTCCAGGTCTGCCACGAAGGCGAGCTGGTCAAGACCCACGCCGCCCTGGAACAGGGCAAGCGCACTGAGGAGGCGGGGAAGTTCGGCACCGACTCGGCGCGCAGCATGCTCCGGTCGGTGGGTGTGGGCAGCGTGGTGATCGGCATGGCGGCGGCCGCGATCGCGCTGGCGTCGCTGCACTGGGCGCTGCTGCCGATGCTGCTGGCCATCGCCCTGCCCAAGGGATGGGGTGCGGCCCGCTCCGCGCGCCGTGACTACATCTCCCGCCTGAACTGGGTCGACCACCGGCGGGCGATCGCCTCCCTGCTGGCCTACCTGACCCGCCCGCACGCCGCGGGCGAGATCCGTGTGCATTGTTGCACGACCTCGCCGCCGCGGCACGGCCGCGGTGCTGACCTGCCGGCCGGGGCGGCGGGTGTCCGCCGACTCCACCTCCGAGGTGCGGCACGCCGCCACAGCGCCGGGGTCGCAACCCCCGGCTCCCCCTGCCGGACCGCAGGCGGGGGGACCCAGGGGTTCAGGTCCGGTCGGACTACTTCGGGCAGGTCGCGAGGCCCATGACGATGCCGCTGAAGGCGCCGGTCATCATGCCGGTGGCCACTCCGGGAGGCCCGCTCAGGAGGCCCATGACCCCTCCGCTGACGATGCTGGTGCCGATCTTCGCGGCCATGCACTTGTCGTGCGCGTCGCTGTTCCGGGCAGCGGCAGCGGCCTTGAAGGACGCCGCCGACATCGTCCGGACGCTCTTCTCGGCGACGGCGGAGCCGGTGGAGGCGCTGTCGCCCAAGGAGAAGGCCGGGGGTGTGATCGTGCCGGTGACGGTGTCCCCGGTGACGCCCTCGATGTTCTGTGTGACGGTGGTCCCGCTCAGGGTGAAGGAGATCTTGTGGATCTGTCCGTCGGTATCGATGACCGTGCCGGGCATGACCGTGGCCACCGTGGAGCCGTCCGCGTCACTCACCCTGATCCCGCCCTGGTAGGCGGTCAGCCTGCCGCCCTCGGGCACGTCCACGGCGGCCGACGCGGTCCTCGCGATGACGGCGGGCTTGACGTCAGCGCCGCCGGTGCCGGTGCCGGGCGCGTCCGCGCCGGTGCGGGCGACGTACATCGTGGACCCGGCCGCCGAGTTGATGACGGGGACGGTCACGGTCGCGTCGGCCGTCCACGGCTGGTGGTCGGCGTCGAAGGTCCACGTGCCGGTGACCTTCTTGCCGACGGCGGCGAAGTCGACCCATCCGTAGTTCTTGGGCGGGACGTCGATCGAGATGCCGTTCACGGTGGTCTCGTCGGAAGTGTAGGTCTGCGTCGCGTTGAGCTGGCTGGTGACCATCGCCTGGACCGGGGCGGAGACGCCGACGGAGGACGACAGACCCGCGGAGTACGACTGTGCCCAGCCGGAGTGGTAGATCGTGGTGAAGACCTGCTTCATCGTGGCGTCGGTGTCGTTGTACCAGATCGACGAAGCGGGCTGACGGGGCAGGACTTCCGGCTGCCCTTCGGACTTCTCCGTCCACGAACAGGTGCTGGTCTTCCGGGAGCACAGGTCGGCGTAGTAGTCGAGCGCGAGCTTCAGCGCCTCGGGCGCCTTCGCCTGGGGCACCGTCCACTCCTGCCCGGCGGAGCCGTCGCAGGGGTTGGGCTGGGCCAGGATGCCCCACAGGTGCAGGCCGCCCCGGTTGTCCAGGCAGTAGCTCTCATCGGTGCGCACCAGCCGGAAGGCGTTCGGCTTGCCGGTGACAGGGTGGAAGTGCCACAGCTGGCCGTCGTCGCTGTCGCCTCCGCCGCATGAGCGCTGAACGAGCGGCTGGACGGAGTAGAGGCATTTGCCGGTGTTGGTGTTGGCGACGCGGAAGGTGCCGGTACCGGCGGCGATCAGGCGCCAGTTCGTGTAGTTGGTGCCGTTGGGGGTGACGGAGATCTGCGCTCCGTCACCGGTGCCGGTCGCGTTGAGGGTGCCGTCCGGGTTGGTGAACGTCCAGGCGGCGGAGTCGGCCGCCCGCGCGGTGGTGGCGGAGGCGATGACACCGGTGGTGAGCATGGCCAGGGCGACGAGCGGGGCGGCCAAAAGGCGCCTGACGTCCTTGATCTGTCTGTGCATGTCGACCTTCCGTAGGGAGCCCGTGAACTTCCTGGCGGAGCGCGGCGCACCTGTGGGGACCCCGGACGTGTCGTCCGCTGTCCGCGCCGTGGTGGCGGCCACCGGCTGGTCGCACTCCTCACTCCCTGAGTGTGCGAAGGCCGATGAAATCGGCATGAAGGCGGAGTTGGTCGCCGGTTCACCTCCCATACCCACCGCAACGACCAGGTCGAACCACCCGCCACGGGCGGCGGTGTTACCGCGAGCGGGGGACGTGCAGGGTGATCTCACTGGGGGCGAAGACGCGGAAGGGCGGGCCCCAGAAGCCGGTGCCGCGGTTGGTGTAGAGGAGGGTGCGGGCGCCGTGCCGGCTGAGACCGGCGAGGGCGGGCTGGTCGATGCGGACCAGGTATTGGAAGGGCCAGATCTGGCCGCCGTGGGTGTGCCCGGAGAGCTGGAGGTCGATGCCGGCGGCTGCCGCCCGGTCGATGAACTTGGGCTGGCGCACCAGGAGCAGCACGGGCAGGTCGGGGTCGGCGCCGTCCAACGCTCCGGCGAGGTGGGCACGGTGGCGTGTGGTCCACGCGAGTCTCCCTGCTGCGTGAAGCCCGCCAGGCGTTGCAACTCCGCCTGTCGCTCCTGCAGCTCTGCCTGCCGCTCCAGCGCCATCCGTTCGGCATACCGGCGGCGCTGGGCGGCCGCGGTGGTGCGCTCCTCGGCGTCCTTCCGGCGGCGCTCGGCGGCAGCAGCCCGCTTGATAGCCTCGGCGTCTGCTTCCATCAGGGCGCGCACGAGGGCCAGGTCCTCGTACGCGGGAGCCGTCCACCACGCCGTTCCGTTCGCTGCGGGGTGGACACGCACCCGCCCGTCGAGGACCCACTTGATCGCATCACCGAGCGGGCAGGCGATGTGCACCTACTTCGCCTTCGCCTTCAGCGTGCGCGGCTCCCAGGCGTAGCGCGCCATCCCATGCCACACCGTCCAGGTCTCGCCCCGCTGACTCGGGAAGCGCACCCGCAGCGAGGACACGACGCGCTGCCACGGCCGGTCCTGCACGGCGACCCAGCACACCGCCACACCGTTCCGGGCGTAGCGGTCCGTACGCATCAGCGTCTCTTCCTGCGTCATGGGCGACAACTGCGCCTCCAGCGCCATGAAGGGGCGGTCGTGCTCGTCGAAGACCATCCCGTCGGCCCGCCAGCTCCGGGCCTCGCTGCTCACTTCCGGTTCGGCCCGCCATCCCGCCGCCCGGGCGGCCATGGCCAGCTCCAGCTTCAGCAGGTGGTGTCCGCCGACTCGTTCGCCAGTTCGCAGTCCCGAGGCCGAACCTGGTGGTAGAAGTGCCGGATGACCTGCCCGGAGGCCGGGCGAAGACCCGCCCGCCGCACTCCGGACACGCCAGCCGCAGCCCCTTGACCCGGTGGTCGTCCGAACAGGCACGGCCACACCCGAGGTCGTCCATCGACGCGTCCAGCCGACCCCACACCGGGTGAACGGCGGTGTACCCCATCAATCCCCTGGCTTTGTCTACGAGAACGGACGGCAGATGTCCACCACTTCGGGAGGCACCTGCCTCCGGCTCTGTTCGAATGTGGATGGCCTGGGACGGCGCGGCTCGCAGATGGACTGCGATGGGTTGTCAGCCCCCTCGTGTCGGCCCCGCCGGCGGGGCAAGCCAGCGTGAGAACCCACTGGCTTCGACGCGAGCATCCCCTGGCATCGTGTGGCCCATGGGTGAACTGGTTGAGCGCGTCGACGAGCAGGACCAGGTGCTGGGGGTCGTTGACCGAGCCGAAGCGATTCGTCAGGGCTGGCTTCATCGCATCGCCACGATCGTGTGCCGCGACGAAGACGGACGGTTCCTTGTTCATCGCCGCCCGGACGATTCGTCCCGTTTTCCGGGTCAGCACAACTGGATGCTTGGGGGTGCCGCTGATGTTGGTGAATCGTACGAGGAGGCCGCGGCCCGGGAACTGTCGGAGGAACTCGGCGTTGATGCTGCCCCGCGCTTCGTGCTCAAATTTCTGTGTGCTGGGGCAATCAGTCCCTACTGGCTCGGACTGCACGAGGTCGTCATCACGGCATCCGTCCGGCCAAATGTCCAGGAAGTCGCCTGGCACGACTGGCTTAGCGAGCCAGAGCTTGAGTCCCTGGTAAGGCAGCAGGAGTTCGTCCCAGACGCCCGCGATGCGTTCGATCGATAGCGCGATCTGACCCGGACAGACCGTCCCCTGAGCTAAGTCCGTCATCGGCTCACCACACTTGGTTCATGGGGACCAGCCCGTCTGCGTCGTGAACTCAGGAGCTTACGCTTCAGATTGCGGTCTGTTCGAATCCTTTGACTGATGCGGAGTGGGAGTTCATCGGGCCCTACTTACCGATCGGTGAGTACGGCCCGTATCCCGAGCGACTGCGGCAGCAGTTCGAGGATGTGATCTGGCGGTTCAAGACCGGCGGGCAGTGGCGGGAGATGCCACGGGAGTTCGGGGCCTGGTCGACGCTCTCCAATCGCTTCCGGCAGTGGCGTGACGCCGGCGGGTTCGAGGCCCTGCTGGAGGGTGTGATCGCGGAGGCGGCGAAGCGGGGTGAGGTGGACCTGTCCCTGGTCAGCATCGACTCCACCACCGCACGTGCCCACCGCGATGCCGCCCGGGATGTACATGAGCGGGGACGTCCTCACCATCTTGGAGAAGGCTGCTGCCGAGGAGGAGAAGGCCAGGTCAAAGGGGGTAGCCTCGAAGAACAAAGGGGCAGGACGCCGAGGCCGATCCCGAGCGGGAGGAGCGGCGATGTGTCCGGCGCCGTCGGAAGCTCCGGCTGAAGGCCGCCCTGCTCGGTCGCTCTCGGGGCGGGCAGACCAGCAAGGTGCTCCTCGCGGCCGACCGGAAGTGCCGCCCGCTGGCGTTCGTCCTGACCGCTGGACGGGCCGCCGACAGTCCGCAGTTCATCCCGGTGCTGGGGAAGATCCGGGTCCGGGGCCCGTGGGACGCCCGCGCACCCGGCCGGACGCGGTCGCCGGGGACAAGGCATACTCGTCCCGCGGCAATCGCGCATACCAACGCAGACGCCATATAAAGGCCGTCATCCCGGAGAACGTCGGCCAGACCGCCAACCGGAAGTAGAAAGGCTCCAGGGGCGGCCGCTCCCTCGGTCACGACGCCGACCTCTACAAGGAGAGGAACACCGTCGAGCGGCTGATCAACAAGCTGAAGGCCTGGCGAGGCATCGCGACCCGGTACGACAAGTCCCTGGAGAGCTACCTCGCCGGCCTCCACCTACGCGCCTCGATGATCTGGATCGAAGACCTCACTCGGGCCGCCACCTGAGCAGGGCTCGGTCGCAGCCTACGGGCGGACGTAGGGCCGCGTCATGATCTCCATGTTGTGGCCGTCCGGGTCGTCGAAGTAGGCGCCGCGGCCACCGAACAGGCCGTTGATCCTTCCCGGGTCGGTGTGGCCCGGGTCGGCGTAGTAGGTAACCCCGACCGCCTCCAGACGGGCGATCGCGGCGTCGAACTGCTCGTCAGGCACGAGGAAGGCGTAGTGCTGTGACTGGATCGCCTCGTTCCTCTTCTCGTAGTAGTCGAGCGTCACGCCGTTGCCGAGGTCAACGGGCAGGAACGGCCCGAACGGGGCGCCGACCTTCAGGCCCAGGACCGCGGCGAGAAACTCCGCGGACAGGTATCGGTCGCTTGCGTAGACGGCAGTGTGGTTCAGCTGCACGCCGGCCGTCGGCAGGTCGACTTGATGTGCGTAGCGCTGGTCATAGGGCATCAGTGGTGTGTCTCCGGTCTTGGGATCCGCTGGAAAGGGCGCCACATGCGGGCGCTGGGAGCAAAGACGCGGAGAAGGGGGCGGGCCTCTGGCCCACCTCGGGCTCACGCCGAGGCCGGAGAACTCACTTGTGTATGGCCCAAGGCCGACCCGGCAGTCACCCGACTAACCTTAGTGATCACCGCAGGCGAGGGCAACACCATTCCTCGGCCGTACTCTGGCCGCAGATCAAGCCGTTGACGGCTCCGGTGATCACGACCCGATACGCGCCCTGGTTCTCCGCTTCGGGCAGCCGGTACCGCTCAACCTCTGCCGGGTCTATCACGCGATCCTCCCCAGTACCTCGCGTGCGAGCTGCGCGTAGCTGGCGCGAGCCTCGGCGATCCGCTCGCGGTCGGTAGGGCGCAGGCCCTCGCGCTCGTGGGCGAGCCGAACCTGAGCCGTCCGGGCTTCGGCGATGACCGCCTGGTCCGGCTCGGGCTTCGCCTCCTCAGAGGCGATGAGCGCGCTGTAGGCGCCGACCGCCCCGTTGACCGCCTCGATCGCCGCCTCGAACGCGGCCGTCTCCTCGTTCGACCATTCGTACGGGCCCAGCTGGTCGGTGATACTGGCTCCGCTGTTCGGCATGTTGATCCCCCCTTCGTTCCTCAGTGACATCTTGCTGCACTGCTGTGCCGGGCTGCAGGTAGATTTCTCGCCCGCCCGGACGCGTGACAGGACGGTCAGCGGCTCGCCGGCCTTCACCGCCTGCCAGGGCGATCGCCGCGGCGTGGGCCACCGGCCAGTCGGTGTTCTTCCAGTCCATCGCGTCCACCGCGTGCGCGGCGGTGAACGGCATGTTCTCCGCGAACCGCAGGGTGGCCGCGTGCCTGCCCGCGCCGGCGACCTGCCGTTCGGCGGCCGGCACGGACAGGGACGGGATGATGACGCGGCCGGTGCCGCGCGAGGCCTCGATGTACAGGCCGGTGAAGAACGGGTCCGCACGGAACAGAGCGGCCAGGGCGGTGTGGTCCAGGACCGCGGTCAGGTTCATGCGGCGGCGCCGCCGGCCTGGTGGGCGCGGATCTTCGCCCAGGCGTCCCGGTCGGCCTGCTTCACCTGCTCGGTGTACTCGATACCGAGCTCACGGGCGGCTTGGGCAGCGCGCGGCGGCGGCTGGAAGCCGGGGCAGGCCTGGCCTGCGCTGGCCCGGCCCACGTGGCGGCCCGACATCCGGGCCGCCGTGATCTCCCGGGCCCGGATCAACATGCACCGTAAGATGGTCGCCCTTGCCGCGGCCACCGGGCAGTATCCGGTCGCGGTCCTGTCCGACTGCGCCGTGTATGCCGCCGACGGGCCCAGTCCGCTGGACGGCCTGCCCTACGGCGCCGACGGCAAGACCGTGCCGGGATCGTTCCGGCTCGGTGTCTCCCCGGGGATGGTCAAGCACGAGGGCACCCAGAGCGTGCTGTGGGGCTCAGGCGTTCTCGAGCAGCTCGCCGGCGACGGCCACGTCGCCAACCTCGCCCGCTACATCAAGACCGGCGAGCACGCCGCCCAGGGCACCGGAGCATAGGGGGGACCAGGACACCGGAGAATAAGGGGGGAATCGCGGCATGGTCACGGTCGGGGAAGGACTCGACAAAGCGGTGCAGGGCGCGTTCACGCGCCCGATCCCGAAGTCCGCCGGAGCACAGATGCGTTACCTGGTCCGCCGGCACCAGCGCAGCACCAGACGGGTGGCCGACCTGCCCGGTATCAGCCAGCGCACCGACGAGCGGGACGTGAAGAACCAGATCAAAACCCCCCGGCCCCAGCTCGCTAACCGGTTGGAGCGTGAGGTCCGCGCACACTGGCAGCCACAGATCAAGGCCAAGGCCAAGCAGACCGCGGCCACCACCGCAGGCATCATGATCGATGTCCAGGGCCCTTCGGCTACACCGCCGCCCCCGGCAGCACCGACGACGCCCGCATCCGCCACCTCACCCTCGCCCTGCCCCACAGCACGCCGCCCGCCTCTTCACGGCCCGGGAGGAAGGCGCCACCGGGGACCAGCTCCGCCAGCCAGATCGCCGCCGAGGCCCTGGGCGAGATCTACTTCCGCGACAACGGCCACCGCGCCCACGGCCTCGAAGTCGAACTCACCAACCTGATCGACCTCGAGTTCGAGCTGTAGCCGAACCGGGCCCACGACAGCCGGAAAGCGCGGGTGCCCGGCCCGCCGCCGCGCTCGCCGATCCAGCGCCGGAGCCTCCCCCGCGCGGTCTGCTCCCGGCCCCACCAGCCATGCTCCACCAGCGCTCACACCGCCGACGAGCTGGCCCGGCTCGTCGGTGACCGGCTCGGCCTGCTACGGCTGGTCGGTTGCCGCCGGCAGGTTGTGCCATGCATGCCCGCAGGCGCCTTTGCAGTAGCTCTCGCGGCGGCGCGTGTCGGCAATGGTGAACGCGGAAACGAGGACGCGGAATGCGTTGACGTGTTCGGCGGCGGGGAGCCCCGCGAACCCGTAGCGGGGTGGGTCCATGCAGATCATCACCGAGGGGTTGGCCGTGGGCTTCACACCGGAGCGGGCCACCCCTGCACGTCCGTCCGCAGCCGTGATGTGCGCCTGCATCGCATAGCCGGTGACTTCCTGCAGTACCGCCTGCCGGCGTGACGGGGCCAGAGCGGAGAACCAGCCCACACCAGCGTCCAAGGTGCGCAGCCCCTGGGCGATCTCGTTGACAACCCGCTCCGTCTCACGCCGGTAAGCGTGGCTGTCGTCACTGCTCGTTTCGGTCATCGCTTGATGGTTTCACGACACCGGCCCCGACGGCGGTGATCTCCGCTGGCTTTGCGCCTGCCCGCACGCCTTCTGCCGGCACGTCACGATGGGTTGGCGGTCATGGGCGGTGGCGCAGTTCGTGGGCGTAGTCCGAGCCGATGTGCCGCTGGAGTTCGGGCTCCTGACGGCGGAGGTCGGTAAATCTTTCGCGGCCTGGCGCAAGCAGCTTCCCGACCGGGGTGAAGAGCTGGCCGACGTGTTCCTGTACTTGGTGGGGCTTGCCCACATGCAGGGCGTGGACCTGGACGAGGAAGTCGCCCGCAAGATTGAGAGGAATGCGCGTCGAACCTATGCCCCAAACGCCAACGGCACGCTCCTGCGGACCGGAGAGGAGTAGGCCGGGCGGGCTGATGTGCCGGTCCGCGTTCGTGCTGCTCCGGGCGCAGACGGTGCACGATGCTCTGTCACAAACCGGCCTGTACTCGCCAACCACGTCTCGGCCAGCGGTCTCCGCGCCCAGGCCGGTGCCGGCCTGCATGTCAGCGCAGCGGGCGGTGAGCAGCAGCGGCGATGATGGCGAGGGTGCGGTGGTTATGCTCCGTGAGCCTTCGCCAACTTGAAGCAGCAGGTCAGAGGGCTGGCGTGATCGGTTCTCGGGGTGCTCACGCCGGTCGCGGGCGTAAGTCCACGGAGGCGATCATGCGTCAGCAGTTGATCTCGAGGTTCGTCAGGACGACTAGAGCGCCGTAGGAGGCGGGTGGCGTGTGCGGGGTCGGTGCGGAGTTTGGTGAGGATCCGCCAGTTCTTGAGGTGGGCGAAGCCGTGCTCGACCGGTGCGCGTCCGACGGCGAGGACACGGTTGGCTTGCTTCTGGCCCGAGGTCAGATTGTGGGTGCGGCTTGCGGTGTAGCCGGTGACGATCACGGGGCGGATGCCGTTGTCGAGGCCGCGGAAGCCGAGGTCGGCCAACGCTCCGATCCTCGACCAGACCTCGCATGCCGGGCAAGCGGCACCGTTCGAAGTGCATTCCGCGTCGACCCGCACTATTGCGATGCTCACATCCACCGACAGCACCGCAACGTCCGCGATCGACGGGAACAACAGCTCCTTCAACCGGAGCACGATCTCTTCCACGGGCCCGAACTGTCATCCCAACCGGATACCACGAGTCATTTTCGGGCGACTTCACCTACTACTCAAAGGGGCTCAGCTGTCACTCAACGTGGCCGCGTCACAGAAGTTGAGCCAGAACCCGTTCTCGCGGACAAAGCCAGCGGCGTGGCCTGCGGAGGGTCGGCATCACGCGCCGCTGAGGATCAGAGCGCCCAGCGTGAGCTGAGTAACCCACTGCAGGAATACGACCCCGATCCTGGCGCCCGTCCACCGTGCTCGGGGCCACATCAGTGCCAGGAGACCGGCCGCGAGAGCGATCCAGAAGCAACCATAGAGGGCCTCGCCCGGGACCGTCGAGCACTGTTCGCCGTAGGTCAGGCAGCGGCTGCCGCGGTTGGTGGCGAGTACGGCGATCCACGCGACGACGACGGTCGGCACGAGCAGGACGAGGCCGGCGACAGACCATCCGGTGACAGTGCGGGCTGCGGCGGGCTGCGGGGCGGTGTTCATGTCCCCATCCCAGCGAGCCGGCCCGCGCCCGGCGATCCTGTCTCGTACTCAAACCTCCTGAGTGCGCATGCTCAGTGTGTCCTCCACGATGGCCGCCCGTGAGCACCTGCCGTCCGGCAGCAAGCCCGCGCTCGGGGACGCGCAGAAGCCAGCTGTATCCCGACTGGATTAGATGAGACGACGACTGGCTTCGGTGAGAACGGGCATCTGCGGTGCTGCGTGCTCCATCCCGCTGTCCTGCGCCATCGAACTTTGACCGATTGCCACCGAAGTGTGAGTGGCAGAGGTACTGAGCGTCAGGGGTGACCGTCCTCGGCGACGAGCTGCACCAAGTCGGACCATGGGAACGCGCCGCCCTTATGGACCGCCCGCACCCTCCACTGGCCTGCGGGGATCTGCACCGGATCCTGGTCCGGCCGCCCCCGTCGGGACACTCCACTCCCAGATCGGCGCCCGCTACGGCCGAATCCATCAACACCGCCGGACCATCGTTGACCCACAGGCCGCCGTCCTCCCAAGCAGTGTCCGGATCGGCCAGAACCGCCTCGACTGCCGTGAACAACTCGGCCTCGGAGTCCGCAGCCAGCCACCGCACATACAGCAACTTCTCCGGCAGGAAGCACGTCCTTGCAGGTTCATCGGCCGGTACAAGCGCAGTGACGGAGCCCGCGCCCACGGCGATCACACCGGCCCAGCCCCCCACCTCGCAGGCGCGGTCGTAGTCATCACGGCCATCGGTATCACCAAGGACGGAACCGTCCTCCGTGCATCCACCCCAGGCGTTGACCGAGGACTGCGGAACGACGATCAAGGGGCCACCCATCGACCGCACCCCCACCAGCCCAGCACGGTCACAGCGATCGGTGTCGCGAGACGCATCCAAGCGCGCAGTCTGCCGCCCACCACCGACACCGCTCCGGCGCCCGAGCCTGGCCGGACAACCTGGACACTCAAACTTCGATGGCTCGCACTCAAAGTTCGATGGCACAGGACACCAGGGCGGGGCAGGCACGTGCACGGCCGGCAGACGGCACAGGCCGCGCAGCTCATGCGGAACGCGTGTGGGGCGGCGGGGAGTCGCAGAGGGGTTGTAGTCGGGGTTCTCCTCGGCGGCGTGGTATGTCTCGCCGAAGGGTGGCTCGGTCCTCGCGTGGATGGTGTCGTCGGCGAGCAACTCCTCGAAGTGCCCGGCCGACGGCGCTGGCGGTGTGCCAGACGGCGACGATCTCCGGCTCCTGGTCGTGGTTCACGTCGGGCTCCCCGCCGGGTCGGCCGGTCCCACGGCACGGGCCGGGAGCGTGGCGAGGCCGGTGGTGGCCTCGGGGCCGGCGGCGGCGAGGCGGGCGGCGAGCACATGGTGTACCTGCGCAACAGCACCAGCGCGGGCGGCAACGACTACACCATCAGC
>NZ_JACBWZ010000010.1 GCF_013870595.1 Streptomyces sp. WELS2
CACTCCTCCCGGCACCCCCATCCGTATTGGTGTCGGCACCGTCGGCCGGCACGCGGTCCTGGAAGTAGCCGACCAAGGACCTGGTCTCACCGCCACGGAACGTGCCCACGTCTTCGACCGCTTTTACCGCACCGACGACTCCCGCACCCGTGCCACCGGCGGTTCCGGCCTCGGCCTCGCCCTCGTCCCCGCCCTCGTCACCGCGCACGCCGGCAGCATCACCCTCGACACCGCCCCCGGCCAGGGCTGCACCTTCCGCGTCCTGTTGCCCCTGCCCGCCCTGTTGGACGACCGGGCCGTGGACGCGACGACATGAGCGAAGGGGCCGACAGTCCGGAGGCGGGGGTTCGGCTCACATGCCCTCGTTCCGGTGGGCGGAGAAGGCACCCGCGGCCGGCCACTGCCGACACGGCTGCGGGTGCGGACCTTTCGAGCGCGTGTCGGGCTACTCAAGGATCTGCCCCCGCGGTTGGTCAGCGACTGGCACGCCCGTACCGCCCACGCCGCCCGGCTGTCGGTGACGCTGAGTAACTGTCTTGCGAAAGCCGCCGAGGTGATGGAGTGCGCTGCGACCCAGGTCGCCTGGCACCGAGTCAGCACGCCACGAACCCCGTGCTGGTTCGGTGCTGACTCTGGGGGACCAAAACATAGAAACCGCAGGTCCTAGCCTCGGACGAATGAGTTGTCGTACCACTCGATCGTGGTCCCGATGAGGCTGGCGGCGACGATCCTCGGGAGGCTCGCGGGGGGTGGGGGAGCGGTGTTTCCGGATGCCATGTGCGCCACTTCCTCGTGTGCGGTGGGGACGGGTACGACGGATACGTGTCGGCACACGGTAGGAAGACGCAGGTCAGGGGCACATGTGGTGGGGCACCATAGTTCGGGGGGCGGGTATGCGTGCGGGCACCATGCCGGGGCGGGGGAGGAGTGGTTCGGTGGTGCGGTGCCGACTCCCGTGCGGACGGCGGCCAGCCGCTCACCGGCTGGTCATCGAGCCTGCCCTCGGAGTGCGACCGAAGCAGCTTGGTCGCGTGTTCGCGCGCTTGGTCGGCAGAGGGAGACCGGGGCGACTGTCAGTGGGAGTTGACACAATGCGGGCATGGCAGGTTATGTGTTCGGCTTTCATGTCCCTCGGGTGTGCAGGGTACGGGGTGAGCGAGTCGCCGCCGAAGATCTGATCGTGCAGGCCGCCGAAGCGTTCCGACCGGACGATGACGACGTGGTCGTGGACGCGGGGCGACTTCGTCAAGGGGTCCTGGCGCTTCCCGCCGTGGTCGCGGCGGCAGGAGCCATGGTCGTGCTGGGAGAGCCGGGCGCCGGTAAGACTTCCGTGCTGAAGCAGCTCACCGGAGAGTTGCCCCGTGTCCACGACACCTGGAGCGGAGGCGCCGACGCGTGCCTGTGGGTGACGGGTGGGGATCTCACCGAGTACTCCTATCAGGAGGAGCTCGGCCGCCATCTCGTCTCCTTGCCTTCACAAGGAGACGCTGCGGGGACGGTCGGAGTGCTGACGGTGGTCCTGGACCAGGCCGACGAGAGTCCGCTGCTGCCGCGTCTGTCGAGATCGCTGAGAAGGTCGCTGAGCGGCCGGGACACCAGTCGGGTCCGGTTTCTCATGGCCTGCCGCACGGCCGACTATCCGGCGGCGCTGACCTCCGTGCTGGCCGAGGCTTTCGGCGCGTGCCGGTGCGTCGATCTGGCTCCGTTGAGCCGCACGGAGGCCGTGTCTTTGGCCGACAGCGCCGGTGTGCCGGGAGAAGAGCTGGTGGAGGCGGCCGAGGCGGCCGGCGCCGCTGTGCTGGCCGGCGTACCGCTGACCTTGGAATTGTTGGTGTTGACCTATAGGGCTGATGGCCGACTGCACGGGCGGCCGGAGGAGTTGTTCGCCCGCGGAGTGGCGCGCCTTGCCGAAGACCCCGACCCGCACCGTCTCGAGAAGGCGTTGACCACCACGGCCCCTCAGCGCCTGATGGTGGCGGGACGCATCGCCGCGTGGATGCTGTTGTCCGGTCACCGGACCGTTTGGCACGGCGGTACCTTCGAGGCCGGCGCCTACGATCTGCCGGGCGACGTACTGGTGGGGGGAACGGAGCGGACCGCCGCCGGCGCGTTCCAGGTCACGCCCCAAGTGGTCGAAGAATGCCTGGCGACCGCGCTGTTCACAGCGCCGGACGACGGCAGGGCGGCATTCCGCCACTCTTCCGTGGCGGCCTACCTCGCGGCCCGGTACCTGACCGACCGGAAGACCACGCCGAGGCAACTGGAGAATCTGTTCCTGATCGGCGCACCGGACGGGGAGACGGCGACCATTCCGGCACCGCTGCGGGAGACCGCGGCCTGGCTGGTGGCCATGGATCCCTCGGCCAGCGGCTGGCTGGCCGGCGCCGATCCCGAGAGCCTGGCGGTGCACAGCGCACTCGTGCGTTCCGACGAGGTCCGCCGGCTCACCGTGAGCAGACTGCTGGACCGTGCGGCACAGGTCGAACTGGGAGACACGAGATGGCAGCTCTCCCGCTGGGACCTGAGCCATCCCGCGCTCGCTGACCAGCTCGCCGATGTCCTGGAGTCCAGTTCCGCCGAAGGCGGGGCCGAGTGGCAGTCCACGGCGCGAGCCCGTCTGGCGATCCAGCTCGCCCAGGATGCCGGCACCGCTCATTCCAGGCTGGCCAACGCGCTGCTGAGGTTGGTGCGGAACGACGCGTGGCACCAAACGGAACGTCGATTGGCGGCGCGCGCCGCGTTCGCCTGCGACCCAGGCCGTGCCGTGCCCGTCCTCGTGGAGGTGCTGGACTCGCTGTCCGATCCGTCCCGCGCCGAGCGGGTGGATCCCGACCATGAGCTGCGAGGCACGCTACTGAACCTGCTGTGGCCGCACCATCTGGACGCGGCGACGATGCTCGGTGCCCTTCGCCCTCCGTCCCCTGATCTGTACGGCAACTACGCCCACTTCTTGAGGAACATGCCGGCGGAGTGCGGGGACGAGGACCTGCCGCGTCTTCTGGCCTGGGTGTCCGAAGCAGTTGCCCGGCCGGACAGCGGCTTCGTCTTCTCGTCCGACCGCTTCGAGATCTCGCTGATCAACGGGGTGATCGACCGCGCTCTCAAGGCTCCGGACGCGGCTCGGCACGCGGGCACCCTGGCGAAGATCGTTTTCAGCTTCCTGCACGACCATCGCAAGGTCCAGGTGCCGGACTGCCTGCAACCGGATGAGCACGGACACGAAGCGCCCGGGACACGGTCACTACGGAGGCTTCTGGCACAAGCCCTGGTCACGGAAGCTCTGCGAACAGGGGCTGCCCCGCGCTTGGCGGCCTGTCAGATCGCGTACGACTGGGAACGGCGCTCACCGATGCGGCTCGGCGCATCCTCGGTGCCCGAGCCGCCGACCCGTGACCAGCTCATCGACCGCGAGGACTTCCCGTGGGTCCTGGAGCAGGCCGCCGAGGCGGCGGCGACCGGCGACGACGCGGCCGTCCAGGTGTACGGCGAGCTGGCTTCCTGCACGTTCCCCCCGGACGACCCCCACGCACTCGAACTGGCCTACGACGATGCGCACCCGGCCTGGCCGTATCTGCGCTCCTTCTACGAGGCCATCCCCATCGACAGCTCGCTTGCCCGGAGGTTGCGCCGCAGCCACAGCGCCGGCGAGAGGCACTGGCCGGAAGCAGCGGAGTTCATGGCCGGTCTGGCGCGGCTCCTCGCCGAAGCCAGGGCGGGCGATAACGACGCTCTGTGGCAATTCCTGTGGGGCCTGCGCGTGGACCCACAGACGGGGAGCTTCGCGCAGGATGTGCGGGGCGCCATCGCGACCTGGCCCGCCGCTGTGGCTCTCGGCGACGATCTGGCCGACGCGCCCGACCTCGCTCTCCGCTACCTCACCGCCGAGCACGACCACGCCGATTCCTGGCTCCCACACGCCGGCGGCAACAAACGCTCCTGGGCCGGATACGCCCTGCTCACCGAGCTGCACCGGACAGACCGCCTGCCCGGACTCCCCGCGCGGACATGGGGTTCCTGGACCGCCGCGATACTCACCGAGTATCTGGGCATGGCCACGAGCTACACGGAACCCGCACGGGTGGACCTGCTGCGCCTGGCAGCCCGCCACGCACCTGAGTCGTTGGCCCGTCGCGTTGCCCAGGCAGCACGAGCAGCGCTCAGGACAGGCCGACAGCCCATCGAGCTCAATGCGGTCGATCCCCGCTGGTCCGCGGAACTGCGTACGTGCATGGAGCACCTCGCCACTGAGCTCTCCACCTGTCTCGGACTCGTACCCGAGGCGGCGGACAAGGTCCTGGCAGGCTCGCCGGCGATCGAAGACCATCCCATGTGCCTGCCCGATAACGATGGGGCGCGTGACGCGGCACTGCGCACCTGGCACAGCATCCTGGCCGCTCTCCTCACCACCGACAGCCACACCGCGCACGGCATCCTTGACGCCAGTATCGACGGCCCCAGGGAAACCCCGCTCGCCGCACGAGCCGCCGTCCTCGCCGCCCAGGCCCTGCTGGCCGCAGATGCCGAGGCGCACTGGGCACGGGTCAAAACGTTCGCAACCGATCCAGAACTCGGCCGGGAGCTGGCCGAGTCATGCGCTGGGACCGCGGCGGAACGTATCCACAGCAACCTCGGCGAGGCTCTCGTCGCCGACCTGTATCTGTGGCTCAGCGGTTTGTACGACCCTGAGGAGGACCAGCCTGTTCGTGGCGTTCGCTGGGTCACCGCCGATGAGGAAGCCCGGAGATGGAGAGACCGTCTGCTCCCTGAGCTGAGCCGACGAGGCACCGCAGAGGCGGTTCGGCAACTGCGCCGCCTCGCGGCCCTGTACCCCAGTCGACTGTCTGTCGCGGCAGCACTCGTAGCCGCGACCAGGCAACACGCCGCCGCGAGCTGGAGCCAGGTGCGCGCAGAGGACGTCATACGGCTGCTGCAGGATCCGGCGCGGCGGGTCATCCGCACCAGCACAGACCTCCTGGACGTGGTTCATGAGGCCCTGGAGGAGGTGGGCCGGGCACTTCCCACACACTGCGAACTGCTGTGGGACCGCACACCGGGCAAGAGCCCTCGAAAGCCGTCCGCGGAGAACCCGGCCGTCCCTGACGTCTGGCGTCCCAAACCCGAAGCGGCCCTGTGTGCCTACCTCGCACACGAGCTGACTCTGCGGCTGGCCGGCCACCGTGTCGCGGTCAACCGGGAAGTGCTGATCCATCCGACCGACCCGTACGGCGCGGGCGACCGCACCGACCTTCTCGTCGAGGCGATGCCCGCACCGGGCGACCACCCCGACATCGCCTCAAGCGGGTCGGTCAAGCTGGTCATCGAGGTCAAGGGCTCCTGGAACGTCGAGGTTCCGACGGCTCAGGCGGACCAGCTGGCGGGTCGCTATCTGCCGGAAGCAGGAACGGACGCAGGCATCTACATCGTCGGCTGGTATCCGATCGACCTCTGGGACGCCACGGGCGACAGCCGTAAGACCCGGGCACAAAAGCTCCAGCTCGACACACTCCTCGTCGAGCTACAGGACCAGGCGGCGAGCCTCTCCCAAGCGGGCGCACTTCACCTCCGCCCCATGGTGATCAACGTTCCACGGCCGTACAGGCAGTAGATGATCGACGGAGTTCGGTACGGTGCTCATGCAACCGCTTGGGACGAAGTATCCGCCCTGGAACTGGTTCTTGCCCGGCGGTCTGGGGCATTCCACTGGAGCCACCTGGGCGCGAGCCGTAGCCGGGCGGCTCGATATCAACGAGGGGTGACCGGACGTGGAGACTCGTCTCGACCATTCCGGTCGGCGAACGCGTTCAGCCCTTGACGGCGGAGCTGGCGACGCCCTGGACGAACCAGCGTTGGAAGAAGGCGAAGACCACCAGGACGGGCAGGACCAGGAGGACGCCGAAGGCGAAGATCTGGCCCCAGTCCGGGGGTTGCTGGCCCTGGAAGACGCTCATCTCCAGCGGCAGCGGGCGGACCGACGGATCGGAGACCATCAGCACCGGCCACAGGAACGAGCCCCACTGGATGAGGAAGGTCAGGATCGCCACGGAGGCGAAGGCGGGCTTCGACATGGGGACGATGATCGCGAAGAAGGTGCGCCAGGGGCCTGCGCCGTCGATCCGGGCCGCTTCCTCGATGCTCGGGGGGATCGAGCGGAAGAACGTGTGGAACTGGTAGACGGAGAAGGCGTTGGCGACGAACGGGAGCGCCAGGATGGGGAGGGTGTTGCGCTGGTCGTTGAACATGTAGAAGAGCGGTACGGCCACCGACTCGAACGGGACCAGCATCAGCAGCAGGATGAGCGTGAAGACGGCCTCCCGGCCGCGCCACTTCAGCCGGGACAGCCCGTACGCGGCCATCGAGTTGACGAACAGGCCCCCCGTCACCACCACGAACGCCAGCAGCAGCGAGACGCCCATGAAGCGCCGGAAGTGGCCGGTGCTGTCGGAGTCGAGGCTGCTCAGGACGGTGGAGTAGTTGTCGAAGGACAGATGGGTCGGAAGGAAACCGGACAGGCCGTCGAGGACCTCGTCGGACGGCTTGAGGCTGCCCAGGAACAGATAGAGCACGGGTAGCACGAAGATGAAGGCGAGCACGCCGAGTACGGCGTAGTCGATGAAGCGGCGCAGGGGCGTACGGGTGGTGCCCATGGGTCAGTCCTCGTTTCCGGGCCGGACGACGCGGCGCTGGATGAGCGTCAGGACGACGACGATCATGAAGAAGACCACGGTGATCGCGGACGCCTGGCCGATGTTGTTCTGGTCGAAGGCGGTGGTGACGGCCTGGTACATCACGGTGCGGGTGGCTTCCTCGTTGAGGCCGCCACCGCGGACGAGGACGTAGACCTGGTCGAAGACCCGGAAGGAGAGCACCGAGGTGAGCATGGCGACGAAGACGAGTGTGCCGCGGATGCCGGGCAGGGTGACGTGGCGGAACCGCTGCCAGCGACTGGCGCGGTCGAGCTGGGCGGCTTCGTAGAGCTCGCCCGGGATCTGCTGGAGGCCGGCGAGGAGGATGACCATCTGGAAGCCGACGCCCTGCCAGATGGACAGCACGATGATCGAGGCCATTGCGGTGGCGCCGTCACCGAGCCAGTCGAAGGCGCCCCAGTCGCCGAGACTGACCGCGTTCAGCGCGGAGTTGAGCATGCCCTGGTCGCTGCGGGCCAGGATGAGCCGCCAGATCACGGCGACCAGTGCCATCGGGAACACGACCGGCATGAAGAAGAGGGACCGGAACAGACCGATGGCCTTGAGCTTGCGGTTGAGCAGGATCGCCAGGGCCAGCGCCAAGGCCGTCTGCACCGGTACGACGACCGCGGCGAAGGTCAGGTTGTTCAGCAGCGCCCGCAGGAAGGGGCCGGACATGTCCGGGTCGGTGAACAGCCGCCGGTACTGTTCCAGGCCGAAGAAGGAGGGTGCCAGCGGGGAGCCGAGGCGGACGTTGTAGAAGGAGAGCAACACGGCGTAGCCGAAGGGCACACCGACGAAGACGATGAGCCCGACGACGGCCGGGGCGGACATGAGCAGTCCGTGCAGCCAGTCGCGGTTCTCGCGGCCCGGCCGCGCTGATCGGGTCGGCCGCGCGGACTTCACGGCTGTCGCGGAGGGGGCCTGCTCCGGGCCGGGCGGCGCGGCGTGCGCGGGTTCCACGGATTTCACGGGAGGGTCCTGTTCCCGGCGGGGCGGGCGCGGCTGCCCCGGCCGATGGGTCCTACGGGATCTGGTAGCCGGCGTTGTCGGAGAAGTCCTGGTCGATGACGCGGGCGGCCTTTTTCAGGGCGCTCTCGGGGTCGGCGCCGCCGTAAATGGAGTTCAGGGCCTCGCTGAACTTCGACGTGATCACGGGGTAGCCGGCGGTCACCGGGCGGGTGACGGCGACGCAGGACTTGGTGATGTCGTTGTCGCCGCAGGGCTTGGAGAGCTGGTCGGCGAAGAGCTGGAGCGGGCCGCCCCGCTTGTAGAGGGGGCTTTTGGCGAGCGCGGTCCTGGTGGCGGGCACCGCCCCGTTGGCGGTCGTCAGAGCGGTGACGTTGGTGTCGTCCAGGAGGGTGTCCAGGAACGTGCCGGCGGCCTTGGCGTTCTTGGTGTGGGCGCCGATGCCCCAGGCCCAGGAGCCCTGGCCGGTCTTGGGGCCGTTGCCGAAGTGGGGCAGCGGAAGGACGACGAGGTCGTCGCCGAGGGCCTCGCTGTAGGCGGGGTACATCCAGTGGCCGACCCAGCTCAGGGCGACGCGGCCCTCGACGAAGGCGTTGCCGTCGGTGTTGGGGTCGACGTAGGTCTTCCAGGACTGGAAGGTCTTCATGGCCGAGACCACGGCCGGGGTGTCGAGGGCGCCTTCCGTCTTGCCGTCCTTGATCAGGGCGCCGCCGGCGGACCAGACGATCGGGGCGAAGCCGTAGGTGCCCCACTCGTTGGCGTAGCCCCCGCTCTCCTGGAGGTCGAGGGGCTTGCCGTCGGAGTCCTCGGCCTTCAGTGCCTTGAGCGCGGCGGTGAACTCCTCGCCGGTCCAGTCGTCGGCCAGGCTGGTCGGGTACTTCACCCCGGCCGCGTCCAGCAGCTTCTTGTTGCCGTAGATCCCGAGCCCGGAGTCGAACATGCCCAGGCCGTAGTGCTTGCCGTCGATCTCGCCCTGCGCCTTGCTCGCGTCGGTGGCGTTGGACATGGTCTCGGCGGAGACGTACGTGTCGATCGGGGCGAGCTTCTTGTTGTAGACGAAGTTCGCCATGGTCGGACCGTCGAACTCCAGCACGTCCGGCAACTTGGCGGGGCCGGTGGCCGTAATGGTCTTGGTGTAGTCGGCCTCGGGGATCAGCTTCAGCTCGACCTTGATCTCGTCCTGCGAGGAGTTGAAGGACTTCACCGCGCTCTGCAGCGCGCCGGCCTCGCTCTTCTGCCCCTGGTGGGCCCAGGCACTGATGACGCCCTTGCCGCTTCCGGCCTCGGCGGAGGTGTCGGCAGGGCCGCCCGAGCCGCAGGCGGCCAGCGCCACCAGGGGGGCCAGGGCCAGGCCCGTACAGGCGGTGCGGCGGTACGTTCTGCTGGTCGAGCTCATGGCTGTGCCTCCGTGCTGGTGAGGGTTCGAGGTGCCGCCGTACTTTCCGGGTGTGGGGCGTGGGGCTCGGGGAGTTATTGCGGGCCGCGCGGGTGCGGCGGGGCGGTGGTCTCGCGCAAAACGAGGCGGATGGGCATCTGCACCTGCGCGGGGGGTGGTTCGGCGTCGGGTTCGTCCATCCGGCGCAGCAGCAGCCGGGCGGCCTCGGCGCCCTGCTCGGCGACCGGCTGGGCAACGGTGGTCAGGCCGACCACGTCGGCGAGCTCGTGGTCGTCGAAGCCGACGACCGACACGTCCTCCGGCACCTTCAGCCGGTGCCTGCGCAGGGCGCGCAGCGCGCCCATCGCCA
Organism: Streptomyces sp. WELS2; assembly: GCF_013870595.1. Classification (GTDB taxonomy): domain Bacteria; phylum Actinomycetota; class Actinomycetes; order Streptomycetales; family Streptomycetaceae; genus Streptomyces. The sequence goes on from NZ_JACBWZ010000010.1 coordinate 9,398, forward strand.
TCTCGTCGGACTGCGCGAACACGGCGGTCGGCGGCCGGGCAGCGGCCAGCAGTTCGGTCATCGCCCGCTCGCCGCCCTCGACGGTGTAGTCACCGTCCGCCTCCAGTGTCGGATCGTGCTCGATCCCGGCGGCGGCCAGGACGTCGAGGTAGGCGTTGCGGCGCTCGATGGGCGTGGTCCAGTGCAGCGGTCCGCTGGCCCCGCTGATCATGCCGATCCGGCGGTGACCGAGGTTCACCAGATGCCGTACGGCGCTCTCGGTGCCGGCCCGGTCGTCGATGCCGACCACGGAGAAGCCGGGCCGGGGGCCGCCGACCGTGGTGGCCAGCGGCACCCCCAGTGAGCGCAGCGCCGCCGACTCCTCCTCATCAGGAATGAGGAGCGTCAGCAGCGCGTCCACCCGCTTGCGGACCGGCAGCCTGGTGAAGAAGCGCTTGCGGGTCTCCGGCGAGCCCAGGTTGTACAGCAGCACGTCGTACCCGGCGGCGCTGAACACCCTCTCGGCAGCGTCCAGTACGGTGCCGAAGAACCAGCGGCCCACGTACGGGACCAGCACACCAATGGTGTAGGTGCGGCCACTGGCCAGGCTGGAGGCCGAGCGGGACGCGGTGTAGCCGAGCTGCGCGGCGAGGGCCACGATCCGGTCCCGGACCTCCGCCGACACCCCCGGCCGGCCGCACAGCGCGCGGGACACGGTGGACGCCGAGACTCCGGCGGCGCGAGCGACGTCGGTGATGCTGGCCGTCACGGCGGACTCCTCCCCTTGATTTTCACGTCGGTGTGATCTGTGGGTGACGTGACCGTAAACCCGCACACCCCGTTGCGCAAGCGTTTGCGTTCAGATCTACTTGGGCTTGCCCTTGGGTGACTTCGTCTTTGACCAAACATCAGCGCACACGTTTGCGCGCTGCGGAGCGACAGGAACTGTGCATGCGATACGCCCCGCCCGGCCTCTGTGTGAACGACTTCGCCCTCCTGCGCGACGAGGACGGCACGTATGCGGTGCTGCACCTGCAGGGACCCTGGACACCGCAGTTCGACCATCTGCGGATGGAGACCTCCTATGGCCGGGCCACCTCCACCGACCTGGTCCACTGGAAGCCCCAGGGCACCGCCTTCGGCAACGGCCTGCCCGGCCGGTTCGACCAGCAGGCCGTGTGGACCATGCACCCCTTGCGGCACGCCGGCGCAATGGCGATGTTCTACACAGGCGTCTCCGGTCTCACACCGGGCGGCTGGCCACTCCAGTCGGTCGGACTGGCGTACTCCGACCGCACGGACGGAACAGCCTGGCGCCGCCATGGCACCGGGCCGGTCGTCGAAGCGGACCCACGCTGGTACCGCACCGGCGAACGCATGGGCTGGCGCGACCCGTTCGTCGTACGTGACGACGAGTCGGACGGCTGGGTCATGGTCATCTGCGCCAGCGATGCCTCCCTCCCGGTGGAGGTCGGCGGCTGCGTCGCGCTGGCCACCTCCGACGACCTGGAGCACTGGACCGTCCACCCGCCGCTCATCTCACCCGGTGACGTCGACGAGCTGGAGTGCCCGGTCCTGGAACGCCTCGACGACGGCAGCTGGCTGCTGCTCGGCTCGATCGGCGCCACCCGGGGCTTCGAGGCGTGGACCGCTCCCCGCCTCAGGGGTCCCTGGACCCGCCGGGGCCCGCTCGGCCCGACCGGCGCCTATGCCCCGCGCGTGATCGCCGCGCCCGACGGCTCCCGCGTCGTGCTGCACACCACGCCCCGCCGCGTCGGCCTCAGGGACACCGGTGCCGGCTGCCGCGGCATGCTCGCCCAGCCGAAGTCGCTTGTGGTGGACAGCGGTTCGTCTCCCCGCCTGGAATGGTGGCCCGGCCTGGACACCTGGCTCGGGGAGGAGACCGACCGCCCCACCCTGCACGCGGTCGGCGACCTCGGCGTCACCGGGCCGGTCGAGATCACCCTGCGCACCGACACACCGGACGGCGACCGTCCCGCCCTCGCCGTGGGCTGCGACGGCAAGAACCTCTGGGTCACCGGCCCCGATGGGACCCGACTGGGCGAAACCGTGCTGACCGGCCCCGCCGCCACCCTGCGCATCCTCACCATCGGCGAATACGTCGAGGTCTACGCCGACGGCGTGTTCGCCCTGACCACTCTGTGCTACTCCGGGCACCCCGCCCCGTGGACGGCCGCCGCGGAAGGACGCCGACGCACGATTCCGGTCCGCCCGATCCGGCTGCCCGACCCGCACCGCGACGACGCCTCGGCCATCTGGCCCGGCCCCTCGACTCCCTGAGGGGCGGGAGCCCGCGCCCGACGGTCGGTTCGGCCGAACCCACCGGTATGCCCTCGCGCGACCGGGCGGCTTCACCTCCCCTTCGCGGTAGCGGGCCTCCAGGCGCGGGTCGACGGAACGGATCACCTTCCCACGGGCCGGCTTCGACTCCTTCCCGTGCTCGGCCGTGATCCCCAGGGCCATCTCAGCCCACCGCACGGCGGCCCGGCCCAGGTTTCCCATGTCGCCGCCCCATGGCCCGGGCCGTCACGCGCGAACCCGGCTTCCCGGTCGCCGGCGCGCGCCCACCGCTTGACGGCCCTCACGCTCACACCCAGCTCGGTGGCCTTCGCCTCGTATCACGGCGACTTGGGCACCGTGGTCGGGCACCGCGGCCGGGGCTCGCCCGGCTCTGCGAGTCCGTCGCCGCCCGACCGGAAGCGGGTCGGAACCTCCATGGGAGCCCGCTGACGAACTGCGGCAGGTTCCTCATCGCCGAGCTGAACGAGCGGCACCGAGGCCCTCTCCCGGTCGTCGTCCGCCTGCGGCCCCGGCCCGGTCGCGATGACCTGGGCCCGGCCAAAGGCGAGCACCTCGCGCAGCGACAACCGGAACCGGCGGCCCGCCCCGTCACGGACCAGCACCTCGTTGCCGACCGCGGAGCCGAACATCTCCTCCGCCACGACGACTTCACCGTCGCACCCCAACTCCGTGCCCACCAGCCCCGACACGTACGGCAGCTCCGGGCACATGTCCTTCATCAGGTCCCGTCGACCGCCGGGCGACACGGCACCGAGATCCTCGGTAACCGCCGGCCCGCGGCCGGATCACCGCGCAGGCCGGCACCGCCAGGAGCAGGGTGACGGGGAGGGCTCCTGCGAGTGCGGTGTTCAAGGGCGGAGCCTTTCGGCGGATGCCGGTGGGGAAAAGTCACGCCGGATCAGCGGCGGCCGGCGTCAAGCACGTCGCGTTCCCGGGGAGCGCGCCGCAAGCCCTGGCGGGTAGCGGAGCCCTGCGCTGACTAGGTGTTTGCCGATCCGGAATGCGGCCGTACCCGCCCGGCACGCATTCGAATCGATCGGGGGCCGACTGCAAAAGCATGCCGTGATGTGGATAACAAGCGGAGGACACGTGAATTATTGGCCAACGTGATCACCACTTGCACGCGCGTAGACCTCGCGTGACACCGGGGCTCCGACGGCGCCCGCCTGCCGTGCCGAGTCAGGCATAAATGACTCAAAAGTGAACTGGTGGCCGACGGGCACACTACGTTTGCGGCGGTTGCTGTTCCACCGAGAGGAAACCCCTCATGACCGCCGCCGACAGCGCACCGATCACAGCCCACATCCTCACCGGCTATCGCCCGGAGGACGGCTTCATGGCCGTGGGGCTGAACCCGCCCCCCGCCGAGTACGTCTGGCACGACGAAGAGGCCGAGCAGCAAGAGGAACGGGACGGCCCGGGCGTGGGATACCACCAGTGGCTGGCCATCGACGCGCAGAGCGGCGCGGTCTGGTTCGGGGACGTCGACTGGCGAGCCTCGCGCGAGGACCTGGAACACCAGCTCCCCGGTGCCCCGCGCAGCGCACTCGGCGAGGGGGCGCTGCCGGCCCCCGGCGTTCTCGTGCACCTGCTGACCCACCTTGCGCACGACGAACGGCGCGGCTACTCCTGGCGCTTCTTCACCGCCGAGGAGTTGCATGCGCTCGCGCTGCGCATACTGCCCGCCGTACAGCGGCTCGTGGACTCGATCCACCGTACGGGTCCGGCCGGCGAACTGGAGTGGTCCGCCGAGGCCGCCACCGCCTGGGACGACATCGAGCAGGCGACCACCTACACCTTCGCCCCCTCCGGAGACGTCGTCTGGCCCAGGCTCCAGATGAGCCCGGTCCCCGCGTGGCGGGTCGAGGTCGGCGCGTTCCTCGCGAGAAACCCCGACTTGTGCGACCCGTCCTGGGCAGTGGCCACCGACGCGGAACTGGAGGCTTACGCCGACTACCGGCCCGACTCGGGCTACGGCGGTGTCCCGGGGCGGATGTGCCGCGCCGCCGACCGGCAGATCGAGGACGGTTTCACCTTCTACGGCCATCGCGCCGCCCTGTACGCCTATCGCGCCACGGCGTGCGGCGACCGTTCCCCGACGGAGGCCCGCACCTGGTTCGAGACGACAGAGGCCGGCAGGAGCACCTGGGAGGCGGCCAAACCTCCCGGAGCCACGCTCGCCGATGTGCCGGACTGCGTGCTGGCGGCCCTGGCCGAACGCTTCCAGAACGCCGCGCACGAGGAGGGGTTGGTGCTGACCGGTCTCCCCGCCTATCTGCAGCGGTTGCGTGCCGACGAACGGGCCGCCGTCGACCGGCAGCTCGTCTACGAAGGCGAGGAGGTCGAACGCCTCGAAGGCATGCTCAAGGACCTCCGCACCGCGCGGAACCGCACCGTGACCCGGATCCTGGCGTGGGCCGACGGCCGCGACGACGTGGAGATAGCCCGCCTGGCCTCGATCCCCCCTGACTACGTCCGTGACTGGCGGGTCCGCCTGACCACCGAACAGGCCACGGCGACGCACTAGATGTATTGACCCGCAGGGTTGTTGACGCGGGTGATGGGCGGGTGGCCGCCTAGTGCGGTGTGGCAGCGGTGATGGTTGTAGGTGTGGAGGAAGCTTGCCAGGGCTTCGGTCCGCTCGGTGTTCGAGGTGTAGGGCCGCAGGTAGGCCCATTCGTCGAGCAGGGTGCGGTTGAAGCGTTCGACCTTGCCGTTGGTCTGGGGCCGGTAGGCCTGGGTCAGCTTGCCGGTTGCCTGGAGGTCGGCGAGTGCGTTCCTCCAGGCCAGGCCCTTGCGGTAGGCCCAGGCGTTGTCGGTCAGGACCCGCTCGATCCGGTCGATGCCCTGGCTGCGGAAGAAGGCGGCCGCGCGGGTCAGGAAGCCCGCGCAGGTCGCGACTTTCTCGTCGGGGTGGATCTCGCTGTAGGCCAGGCGGGAGTGATCGTCGACGGCGGAGTGGACGTAGTCGAAGCCCATGCCGCGGATCGGGCGGCCGGCCTCGCGGCCGTTGGTCTTGTGGCCGCCGCCGTCGGGGATCCGGCCCAGCTTCTTCACGTCCACGTGGATCAGCTCGCCGGGTCGCTCACGCTCGTAACGGCGGATCACGGTGCCGGTCGGCCGGTCGATCCAGGCCAGCCGGTTCAGGCGGTGGCGGGTCAGGATCCGGTGCACGGTCGAGGTGGGCAGGCCCACGATCGGGCCGATCCGGGCCGGGCCGAGCTTGCGGCCCTGCCGCAGGTCGCAGACGCGGTCTTCCACCGCGGACGCGGTCCGGTGCGGCGTCGTGTGAGGTCGGCTGGAGCGGTCGTGCAGTCCCGCCTCGCCCTCGGTCCGCCACCGGCGGATCCATTTGTGGGCGGTGGCCCGGGAGATGCCCATCTCGGCGGCCACGTGAGCGACCGGACGGCCCGAGCGGACACGTTCGACCAACAGCCTCCTACCGAAGACGGTCAGCCGGGCATTACGGTGGGACACGAAGACCTCCGTGCGGTGAGTTCCTAGACAGCTCCCACCACACCGGAGGTCTTCGCCATGTTCAAGACCCCAGCCGTGTCAACAACGCTCGTGATCAATACAACTAGACCGTGTCCTACGTGGTGGGGCGGGCGAGGCGTTTGTAGCAGCACAGGGCGGCCGCCAGGGGGGCGCAGCCAGCGGTGGCCGATGGACTACGCCTCATTCTTCCTGCGGCACGAGAAGTGCTTGGGCAGTCCTTCAGGTCCTGGAAGGCTTGCGGGCTCACCGCAGCCGAAGCCGCGGAGCGGGATCGCTTGACCCGACGCGTCGACTGGAACCTTGGCGGCCTCGGGGTTCCTGGGGCGGCACTCAAGGGCGATTGTGCTGCTGCCACGATTTTGCTCCGCTTCAGCCCACATCTCCGACCGCACGATCCCCCGTGCACCTGTCGCGCCGGGTCCCCCTGCCGTACGGGTGGCCGGCGCTCCTTGCCGTCCAGGGCGGATCCGTTTGCCTCGAGGTACTGCTGCCGACTGCTGTGCGAGGAGAGGATCGCAACCACGGGGGTTGCCCCTATGCCTTTGGTCAAGGGAAACGGGGTGCGTTGGGTCGGGGAGCCGGGCAGCATGGCGGGGTGGCTGATTTGCTGTGGGATGACGTGAGTTCCTTCTTCGACCCGGACTTGATGGGGTCGTTGCCGGACGTGCGCGTCCCGGATGCCTCGGTGCGGGACTGGCAGGCGGTCCTCGATCTTGTCGTGGAGAAGGGCTGGAAGTGCCGGTACTCCGAGGGAGAGACAGTGCTTCCGGTTCCTCGGGCGGAGGCCGTGCTGGGCCGCCCGGCGGACGCCGAGTGCCCGAACCTGCGGGTCTGGCCGACTGCCGATGTGCTGGCGATCTTCCGGTTCCATGCCGACGACGAAGTCGACTTCGACGTCGACCTGCGGGAGCTGCAGGGCCAGGATCGGCTTGATGTGTTCTGCGGCTTCCTGCGAGAGATCGGAAGGCGGCTGGATAAGCCCGTGCTGATGGACCCGGAAGGCCACTATGGCCATCCGGTGCTCGGCTTTGATGTCGAGGCCGATCGAGTCGTTCTCCTCGCAGACCCGTAGGTCAGGTGGCTGAGGCAGACGGCTGCGGTTCGTGAAAGGTTCCGTCGCGGAGCATTGCGAAGAGGACGTAGGCCCTGCGTCCGGCGAGGCAGAGCAGGGCTTGGGGTGCGGTGCTTGCCCTGGGCGATTTTCTTGTCGTAGCAGGCCCGGGAGGCCGGGGCGCAGAGAGCGGCGAACGCGGAGAGGAAGAAAGCCCGTCTGAGCTGCTTGTTTCCTCTCCTGGAGGGCTGTTCGCCGCGGATCGACGACCCGGAACTGCGGGTTGCGGGGCGAGTCCGGCGTAGGCGGCGAGGTGGCCGGCGGTCGGGAAGGTGCTGCCGTCGCCGACCTCGATCAGGATGCGGGCTCCGATCCTGACGCGTAGCTCCTCGATCCGCCCGGCCAGCAGATTGCGCTGGTCAAGCGGCCGTGGCGTCTGGATGATGCACCAGCTGTGCGACCTGGTCGAGATGCGCGCCCCACCGTCGGGCCTGATCGTGCGCATGCACCTGGCGCTGGACTGAGCGGTGCGCCGTGACGGACACGTCGTCCTGACCCCATCCTGCTCCACACCGATCCCCACCAGCGACGGGCGGTTGCCGGGCGCCGGCCTGGACGTGGAGCGCCAGGACGCCGAATAAGCCCGGCAGGCAACGGACGCCTCGAGTACGGCGGCACCCTGACTCGCGAATCCGCCCTGTTGGACGGCAACCCGCGCCGCGAACCACAGCGCCGCCAGAAGGCGTCTTGCCTGGATCATGAGCGCACGCCGTCACGCCCGGGAGGCCATGGCGAGCCTCTGGCGGGTCGGCGCGATCAGCTCGGTTCGGCAGAGGGGTTGTGAGTGCTGTCGTGGGCCGCCTGCTGCACCCCGGTCGGCTCACCGCTCCCGCCGCCGGCGGGAGCGCGGGTGATCGAGCCGTGCTCGCCTGTGCTGGTGAACAGGCCGGCGGCCATGGAGGCGACTGCTTCGGCGGCGGTGGCATGGACCGGCAGGACTGCGTCGACACCCGTGAGGACGAGCATCCGCATCAGGCGGTCGGGGACGTCGGCGAGTCCGAGTGCACCGCCTGCCGCCTGCGCGGTGTGCCAGAGGCCGATGAGCGCGCTCAGACCGGCGGAGTCACAGAAGCGGACCTGTGACAGGTCCAGAACCAGGTGCGGGCACCCTTGCTGGATGATTCCCGAGGCTTCACGGCGAAGGTTGTCCGCGGTGTGCGTGTCCACGTCCCCGGCGACTGTGGCGATCGCGAGGCCGGGGCGGGGTTGCCGGACGGTCAGCTGCAGTGTGTCGGTCACGTCGGTCATCACTCCTGGCCGAAGTGTTCGGGCGCGGCGGCGGTGTGGGCGGTGGCGGCGACACCACCGTCGGGTGTGGTGTGAGGGTGGGGGACGGACAGGGCCAGCAGAGCGACGTCGTCACCGGCTCCGTCGGGCAGCGAGGCGAGCAGGGTGATGCTGTCCTCGACCAGGGAGGTGGCGGTGACGGGCTCGGTGCGCTGGTGGAGGAAGCCGGTCAGGCCGTCGTCACCGAGCATGGTGCCTTCGGTGTTACGGGATTCGGTCAGCCCGTCGGTGTAGAGGAACAGGCTCTCCCCGGGCGTCAGCGAGAACGTGGCCTGGGCGAAGGGCGCTTGGGGAAAGGCGCCGACGAGCATCCCGCCCTGGGGGCGTACGGTTCGCACCCAGACGGCGCCGCTGTCGTCGGGGCGCAGGTGGTACGCCGGCGGGTGGCCGCCGGTGGCGACGGTGACGGTGAAGCCGCCGGCCTCCCGGGGCTCCAGGAGGCCGAAGAGGACGGTGCAAAAGCGGCGGCCGGCGGTGACGTCGGTGAGCAGCACGGTGTTGAGCGCGCTCAGCACCGTGACGGGATCGGCGTTGATCTGGGCCGCGGCGCGCAAGGTGTGGCGGGCCAGGGCGGTGACGGTCGCCGCCTCGGGCCCTTTGCCGCACACGTCACCGAGGAAGAACGCCCACCGGTCACCGTCGAGGGGGAAGACGTCGTAGAAGTCGCCGCCCACGTCGTGGACCGAGGCGGTGCGGTAGTGGCAGGCCAGTTCCAGGCCCGGTACCACGGGAAGGGCCGGGGGCAGCAGGGTGCGCTGGAGGGTGGAGGCGAACGCGGCGATGGCGGCCCTGTCCTGCTCCGCCTTCTCCCGCGCTGCCCGTTCCGCCTCGGCCCGCGCCCGTTCCGCCTCGGCATGCCGCTTCTCCGCCTCCCGGCGGGCCTGCTCGTCGCGCAGGGCGCGCAGCGCCGACAGCCGCAGCTCCATTTCGTCCAGCACGATCGCGGCGAGATCGGCAAGAGTGGCGGTGTCCTCCTCGGTGATCGAGCGCGGCCGGGTGTCGAGGACGTTGACCGTGCCCAGCCGGTGCCCATCCGGAGTGATGATCGGTGCGGCGGCGTAGAAGCGCACCCCCATCTCTCCGGCGACCAGCGGATTGTCCGCCGCGATGGGGTCCTTGAGGGTGTCGGGGATGACCATCGTGTCATCGCGCAGGATCGCCGAGCCGCACAGGCCCGGATCACGACCGATCTCCGCGACACCCTCCAGGCCGTGGGCGGCCTTGAACCAGATGCGATCGGTATCCACGATTGTGACGGTCGCCACCGGCACATCGAAGAGTCGGGCGGCCATCGCCGCCACGCGGTCGAACGCCCCGTCGGGGGGAGTGTCGAGGATGTCGTAGCGGCGCACCGCCGCGATACGGGCCGCCTCCACATCCGGGTCGGGGACCAGCTCGGGGCGGCGGCGCCCGGGAGCCGGGTCGGTGGCCGATGCCTGCTGCGTCATCGGCTTTCCTCTCCGTCGATGGCTGCCGCCGTGACGGCACGAACCGACGCAGCCTAAATCGACCACATGCCCGAACACCAATTCCGCCGCGGCCGAGAAGCGGCCGTGCACCTGTACCCGCTGCAGCGCGAGGTCCCCGGCGCTCGCGCCCGAGAGGCCGCTGGGCGTGGACGCGAGCCCTATGGCCAGGCTGGTCGCCGAAGCCTCCCGTGTCATGGGCCTGACCGTCGGCGTGACGCTCGTTGCCGCTCCGCGACGGGTGGCCGAGGCATTCGCCGTACCGGAAAACCGGACAGAGTGGCCGAGGTGGCTCAGGAGATCCTGAGCCTGGCGGACACCATCGCAAGCCCGTACCAACGGCGCTGGGTCACGTATGCCACCGCCGGTGCGCTCCTCGCGGCGGGCGATATCGACGCGGTGCTCGATCTGGAGGCTGGCCTGCCGGAGGACGGGGGGGCGACGATGTCCTCGCCGGCGTCGTGGAAAAGCTCGTGGCCGCCGGAGATCTGGCCACGGCAGAGCAGATCACCGACTGGCAGGGAGACGAGCACGCCATCGGCTACCTCGCGGCGGGCGCCGCAGCCACGGGGGACGTCGCCCGTGCCGCCGCGCTGCTGGGGGAGATCAGCCACCCTGTCGTGCGTGCGGCGGCCACTCCGGCCCGTCCAGGATCAGCACGGTGTCCTTGCGGAACCGCTTGCGCTGCTGGAGGGCGAGCGCGGGCCCGAGGTGGTCGATGACGCGGTCAACACCGACTTGGACACCCAGACAAACGAAAGGCTGTCCGCCGTATGGCCGGAGGCGGGCGGTCAGGGCGACGCGGATCATGAACCGCGCCCGGCTTCGCGGGGTTCCTGGCCCGTGATCCGCGGCCTTCGGCCCGGGTGCGCTCCACGGACGTGTGCCGGAGTGCACTGTCGTGCCAGCACGCGTGCGCGCACGAGCAAGTGGTCCGGCGCGAGTTGACTACTGTCACACGGGAAGGACCAACGCGAAGAGGCTGCCCGGGGAGGCGGCCGTGCCCGGCTCACAGACGCAGACGTCTGCACCATAGCCACTCACGCAAAGCCCTGCGTTTCCTGCCTTCGCTCTGACTCGGAGCCGGCGAACGGCCCGAATGCCCGTGGAATGGAGAAGGATTTATTGTGCTGTCAACTCGTCCGGAATCACACCGCAGTTGGCGCGCGGCCATCACCGCGCTCCTGGGAAGTCTCCTGCTGCTGGTCGGAATACCGGGGCCCGCGCAGGCCGCCGAGACGGACTGGATCAATTTCGGCGGTGATGCCAGGACGTACTCCGCCGTCTACTCGGTGACGATCGGCGGAGCGACCTACGATGTCGGCCGGGGCGTCGACAACAACGTCTGGTTCCGCTACAACGGCGGAAGCTGGCGGCCGCTCGGCGGGGACAACTCGACCCGGACCACGTCTCCGCCACGCATCGTCGAATGGCCGCCCGGGCGCGCGACGGTCTTCGTCAGGGGCCTGGACGGCGAGATCTGGTACAGCCAGGTGAACAGCGGGTCCGCCAATTTCTGGGAACCGTGGACCCGGCTTCCGGCCGGCGCCAGGGCGATCGGCAGCCCTCTGGTCTCCTCGACGGTCTCGGGAACGGGCGGTCTCTTCATCCAAGTGCCCAACGAGTACCGGGTCATCAGTTACGCCTTCATGTATCACCGCAATGGGGTCGTGGAGCCGCCCCGCGGCTGGACTGTGGACAACCATGCGATCCTCTCCTCGGACTACCCGGACATCGAAGGGGACAGCCAGATTGCCGTCTACGGGACGGAGCGCTACGAAAGGGTGTACCGCAGCTTCGTCACCGGGACGGACAGTCACGTCTGGCGAGTGACGACGACCACGAGTGGCGCGGTCAGCAGCGTGACACAGGTGAACGGGGGAGCTGTCTGCGAGAGCGGCGTGGCAGCGGCACGTCTGGGCAACCAGACCGACGTGGTCAGTCCCGGACAGGCGGGGTACGCCAATCAGCAACGTGTGCTGATCGCTTGTGTCGGGACCGATGGTTACGTCTGGGAGAGCACGTCCTCCGATGGCGGTCTCAGCTTTGACGGATGGCGACGCCCCGCGGGCACTCCCGCGCCGTCCCACACCACGCCGGCGGTCAATGCCACGGCTACCTCATGGATTCTCACTCTCAACTGGAATGCCGCTCTGAGCTCGGCGTTCCCTGACAACTCGGTCATCGCGAAGCGCATCAGTTAAGACGGAGATTTGTAGAGCACCCGGTTCCAGACGGTCTATGGGAGTTGTTCCGACGGGTTGTGCCGCCGACGGTCGTGCAGCGGCCGCGGGGTGGTGGCTGTCGGCGGGCCGGCGATCGGGAGGTTCTGGCGGCGATCGTGTTCGTTGCCACGTCGGGCTGCACCTGGCGCCGGCTCCCCCGGTCTTCGGGCCCGTTGGCAGACGGTCTACCGTCGGTTTGCCCATTGGGGCCGGGATCGGGGGTGGGCCCGGTTGTACCGAGTCATCCTTGACGAGCCTGGTGGCCAGGGCGAGTTGGACCGGTCCCGGTGCGCTATCGACCCGGTGAGCGTCGGCGCCGTCAAAGGGGGCCACTGACGGGACCGAATCCGACCGCCAGGGGTAGGAACGGGTCGAAGATTCATCTGATCTGCGACCGCAACGGCTCTGCCGATCTGCATGGGGACAAGGGCTATGGCTACGACCACCCGTGGAAAGAACACTTTCTTGGCTTTACTGCGATCGAGGTCATACTCATCTGCCTGCGGCGTCAGGGTGTCAGCGTCTGCCAGGTGACCGACGACGCCGTCGTCTGGAACCGGCTCGCCGCCTTGCTGCCGGAGGCCGAAGCCCGGGAAGTCAAAGACTGCTGGGACATCGGAGAGCAGCAGGCGGGGCTTGGCCTGCTCGTCTCCGGCATCCTCGGCCACCAGGTGCCGATCAGTGAGACGGTCCGGGCCCGGATCTCCGTACTCGCAGAGATCTGGGGCGAGCGGGAGGCCCTCACAGCCCGGATCCTTCAGTGCCGTGTCGAAGGCACACCGGGCCCCTTGAAGTTGGTCGAAGGCGACGGAAGCACCGTCCCCGAGGCAATGGACATGGCCGAGGACCTGGCCGGTCTCGCCCTTGCCCCCTGGATCACCTGTACGAGACGCGGCCAGGTCCTCATGCGCGCCCATGCCCGAGAAAGCTGGGTTATCTCTCCCACCCGGCGCGGCACTACGTCATCACGACGCCGAACCGGGCCACCGTCCTGCGACTGTTCCCTGTCGACTCCGCCGGCAGGGCCTTCGCTGTCCTCCAGCGCGAGTGTTCAGACGCACCATGGGTGTTCTCCGTGGCTCAGGCAGCTCTTCTCTCTGCGCCGGGGTGCTCGGCCCGAACGGCAAGGTGTTCGCGGGAGGTGACGAGAATGGCGAGGCACGCCACGGAGAGCCCCCGTGGACGGTAGCCGAGTCGGTGGCGTTCAGCCCTGATGCAGGACGCTCGTCAGCGCGGGCACCGGCACTCTGCGCTTGCGGGACAGGGCCACTCCTCAGCAACGTGCCTGTCTCTCCAGCGACTCGGGAATGCCGTCGGAGGTGGTGTTCGGCCCGGACGGCGGCGCGCTGGTGAGAGCAGCACCCGTCGGCGACGGCGCTCTCGACGGCACGGGAGGCTTGAGCGACATACGCGTATGGGATGCGGCGCTTCCCGGTCCGCCGACCGGGTACGGCCATTGCCTCCCAGCGCCCGTGCAGTGGCCCCACACCGCACAGTCGCGGACGGGAAAGGCGGCGGCTCACCCCGGGGCCGCACGAGGGCACTGAGGGACCAGCACCGCCGCACGTACGGACAAGGAGCACCGCCCGAGCCGCGCCTACATTTCGGCATCCACACAGCTCGCCGGAACGAAGAGGCGCCCATGCAGTTCGGAATCTTCTCGGTGGGGGACGTCACCCCCGACCCGACCAACAGCCGTACCCCCTCGGAGCACGAGCGCATCAAGGCGATGGTCACCATCGCGCTCAAGGCGGAGGAGGTCGGACTGGACGTCTTCGCCACCGGTGAGCACCACAACCCGCCGTTCGTGCCGTCGTCGCCGACCACGATGCTCGGCTACATCGCGGCCCGCACCGAGAAGCTGATCCTCTCCACGGCCACGACACTGATCACCACCAACGACCCGGTGAAGATCGCCGAGGACTACGCGACGCTCCAGCACCTGGCCGGCGGCCGGGTGGACCTGATGACGGGCCGGGGCAACACCGGGCCGGTGTACCCGTGGTTCGGTCAGGACATCCGGCAGGGCATCAACCTCGCCAAGGAGAACTACGCGCTGCTGCGCCGGCTGTGGCGCGAGGACGTCGTCGACTGGGAGGGGACGTTCCGCACTCCCCTGCAGGGTTTCACGTCCACTCCCCGCCCGCTGGACGGCGTACCCCCGTTCGTGTGGCACGGCTCGATCCGCTCGCCCGAGATCGCGGAACAGGCCGCCTTCTACGGCGACGGCTTCTTCCACAACAACATCTTCTGGCCTGCCGACCACACGCGACGGATGGTGCAGCTGTACCGGCGCAGGTACGCCCACCACGGGCACGGCACCCCGGAGCAGGCGATCGTCGGACTGGGCGGCCAGGTGTTCATGCGGAAGAACTCCCAGGACGCGGTACGGGAGTTCCGCCCGTACTTCGACAACGCGCCGGTCTACGGCCACGGGCCGTCCCTGGAGGACTTCACCGAGCAGACCCCGCTCACCGTGGGCTCCCCGCAGCAGGTCATCGAGCGGACGCTGTCCTTCCGCGAGACCGTCGGCGACTACCAGCGGCAGCTGTTCCTGATGGACCACGCGGGCCTGCCGCTGAAGACCGTCCTGGAACAGCTCGACATCCTCGGCGAGGAGGTCGTACCGGTGCTGCGCAAGGAGTTCGCGATCGGCCGCCCGGCCGACGTGCCGGACGCGCCCACCCACGAGTCGCTGCGGACCGCGCTGGAGGTGGCCGCGTGAAGCTCGTCGCCGTCTCGGCGGGGCTGAGCACCCCGTCGTCCACCCGTCTGCTCGCCGACCGGCTCGCCGAGTCGGCCCGCGCCGACCTGGCCGCCGAGGGCCACGATGTGCGGACCGAGGTCATCGAGCTGCGCGAGCTGGCCGTCGCCGTCGCCAACCACCTCGTGACCGGTTTCCCGCCGCCCCAGCTGGCGTCCGCGATCGACGCGGTGACGGGCGCGCACGGCCTGATCGCGGTGACGCCCGTGTTCACTGCCTCCTACAGCGGGCTGTTCAAGTCCTTCTTCGACCTCGTCGACCCGGACGCCCTCACCGGCACGCCGGTCCTGATCGCGGCGACGGGAGGGACGGCCCGCCACTCCCTGGTCCTGGAGCACGCGCTGCGCCCGCTCTTCGCCTACCTGCGAGCCGGTGTGGTCCCCACCGCGGTGTACGCGGCGTCCGAGGACTGGGGGTCCGGCGGCGGCGACTACACCGAGGGCCTGCCCGCGCGCATCCAGCGGGCGGCCGGTGAACTGGCCGTCGCCATGGCGGCCCGCCCGGTGCCGGAGACGATGCCCGACGACGAGGTCACCGCCCTCGAACGGCAGCTCTCCGACCTGCGCTTCGACTGAGGCCCCGCGGTCCCCCGTATCTCCGCCCCGTGCCCCGGATCTAGTGCGTTCACTCGATGCGTCACCCCGTGCCCCGCTGGCACGGTATCCGCAGCGCACACCGGCTGAAGGGCGGAGATCATGTCGGACGTATCGGTGAAGGGGACGGGGAAGCAGCCCGCGGGCATCTTCTACACCACGGACGGGGTGCCCAGGGAGCGAAGACGGACCTACTGGCGCGACGCCGTGGCCCACACCTTCGGAGCCGTGGACGTCAAGATCGCCGAGGAGGTGTTCTCCGGCACGATCCATGCGTCACCGACGGGCCGGACACGGGGCGTCACGGTGGACAGCGAAGCCCTGCAGACCGTGCGCACCCCGCGCCTCATCGCGGGGTCCACAGGCGACGACCACGTGGTCGTGATGCTGCTGAGCAGCGGGCTCGCCCGGGTCGAGCAGGACGCGCGCGACGCGTATGTCGAGCCCGGGCAGCTCTTCGTCTACGACCGGGCGCGTCCCATGCGGCTGACCTTCCCCGACACCTTCCAGACGAAGGCCCTCGTCCTGCCCCGGCACCTCCTGAATCTGAGGGAGTCGGACCTGCGCCGGATCACGGCGTCTCCCCTCGACTCCACGACGCCCCTCGGCGACCTGCTGTCCCCCTTCCTGTCCCGGCTCGTGGACACCGCGGGCGCGTATCCGCAGCACGTCGGCGACCTGATCACCCGTAACGTCCTGGACCTGCTCACGGTGCTGGCCGACGAGCGACGCGGCGGTGACACCACGGGCACACCGAGCGCCGCCCGCGTGCTGCTGATGCGGGTCCAGGCGTACATCGACCGTCACCTGGCGGACCCCGACCTCGCCCCGGAGGCCATCGCCCGGGCCAACCAGATCTCCCTGCGCTACCTGTACAGCCTCTTCCAGAACGAGGGCACCACCGTCCGCCGGTGGATCCAGGGCCGCCGGCTGGAACAGTGCCGACGCGAGCTGGCCCGCCGGGACGCGGCGAACCGGACCATCGCCGCGGTGGGCCGACGGTGGGGCTTCGTCAGCGCCGCCCACTTCAGCCGGGCGTTCCGGGCCGCCTACGGGATGTCCCCCGTCGAGTGGCGGGCCTCCGCGGCACTCGAGCGTCGTACGCACACACCCCCACAGGGCGCCTAGAGCCACCGCACGGCCCTGGACGCACCCCCGGGTATGCACTGAGCTGCGGTTCTTGCGATAGTGGACACGCGGAGCGCCGTCCGCGCCCCGGCCGCCCCACCCGGACAGGGGGGAACGGCGAAGGGCGACAGTGCCGCTCCGCATGGCCTGGACCGGAGGCGGTCGGCGAGTGCGGACAGAGGGGCGTGGGTGGAGCGGTCGGACGGGTCGCTGTCCCGGCGCGGTCTGCGTGGCCGAGAGGCCGAACTCGAGCAGCTGCGCGCTGTGCTCACCTCGGTCGTCCGCACCGGAAGCGGCGCGCTGGTCCTGCTCCGGGGGGAGCCGGGCATCGGCAAGACCGCGCTGCTCGGCGAGGTCGTCACCACGGCCGGTGCGGCGGGCTTCTCGGTCGGTCTGGGCAAGGCCGACGAACTGCACCACATCGTCCCGCTCTCCTCGCTGGCGGCCTGCCTCCTGTACGGCGACCGGCCACTGCTGTCCAGTGACGCGTTCGCCGACCTCACCCGCCACCACGACCAGCGGATCTGGCTGGTCGAGCGCGTGGCGGAAGCGATCGAGACCAGGGCGGCCGAGACGCCCGTGCTGATCGCCCTGGACGATGTGCAGTGGGCCGACCCACTGAGCAGATTCGCCCTGAAACAGCTCCCGACACGCCTGCGGACATCGCCGGTTCTGTGGGCGCTCACCGGGCGGCAGGATCCCGCCGGCCCGGCGCAGGAGATCGTCGCGGTGGCCAAGGGCGGGCTCCCGTCGGTCATCGTGCCCCTGGGACCGCTCTCCGGCACGGCGATCGGCCAGCTGGCCGACGACACCCTGGGCGCGGCCGTCGACGACCGGGTACGGCAACTGCTCGACGGAGCCGGCGGGAACCCGTTCCTGGCGGTCGAGATGCTCACGGGACTGGGGACCACCGGCCCGTCGGGGGAGCCCGTGCCCGAGGGGCTCGTGGTGGGCGTGCGCGGCAGGCTCAGGTCACTCGAACCCAGCACCCTGCGCTTCCTGCAGATGGGAGCGGTGCTGGGACGCAGGTTCGGCTTCCACGACGCCGCCGCGCTCTACGGCCGACCGTCCGCCGGTCTGCTCGCGGAGCTGGAGCAGGCGGTGCGCGCCGGGCTCCTGGACGACGACGGCGAACAGCTGGTCTTCCGGCACGACCTGCTGCGCCAGGCCGTCTACGTGGACATCCCGCCGTCGGCCCGCAAGGCTCTGCACCGGGAGGCCGCGGCACACCTGGTCGCGGCCGGGCACCGGCCGATCGACGCGGTGTCGCACATACTCCGGGGCGCCCGGGCCGGAGACGACGAAGCGGTGACGCTGCTGCGGCAGGCCGCCGACGACGTCCTGCCGGTCACGCCGGGTCTCGCGGCCGACCTGATGACGCGCGCCCTGGAACTGGTGCCTCCCGGACGGCCGTTGTGGTACGACACCGGTGTGCAGGCGATCGTCTGTCTGACCCGGGCCGGCCGGAACCGCGAGGCGCTGGAGACCGGCGACCGGCTGCTGGCCACCCGGCCGCCTCTGGAGACGTTCGGCCGGATCCAGGCCGCTCTCGGCGGGACGCTCTGGAACCTGGACGTCGCCGAGGAGTTGCGCCGCCGCGCCGAGACAGCCCTCGCGCTCGGCGGTGCCGCCCCGGAGGTCGAGGCGCGGCTCACCGCCCTGCGTGCGCTGGCCCTCTCCCGGGGCGGGGATCTCGGCGCGGCACTGGAGGCCGGCGAGAACGCCCTGCGTGCGGCCATCGCGACCGGTGACCGGGAGGCACGCGTGCTGGCCCTGTCCGGCCTGGGGGAGAGCGCTCTGAACGCCGGTGAGAACGCCGTCGCGCTGGAACGCTTCAGTGCGCTCAGCGCCGTCGAGCCCGCCTTCCTTCCCGAGGAGATCGTCGCGCACCAGCACATGGACGACTTCGAGACCGGCCGGCGGCAGCTGCTGCGGGCGGCGGACCACGGCGGCTCGGTGCCGCAGACCATGCTGCTGTGGGCACAGGCCTCGCAGCATCTGGGGCTGGGCGACCTCGACGACGCGGAGTCCGACCTGGTCACCATGGAACGCCTGGAGAACGACGTACACATCTGCGTCCAGCAGGTGAACGCCCGGGTGATCCGCTCCTGGATCGCCCTGCTGCGCGGCGACCGGGAAGCGGCGCGGCACCAGCTGACCGCCGCGCGGGAACGACGCGCGACCAAACCGAACCCCGGCAACACGGCGGCGGTGCGTTTCCTGGAGGCGCTCATCGCCGACGACGAGGGGAACACCGCGCTCGCCCTCGACAGGATCCGGCAGGTGCAGCAGGAAGGTCCTTTCATGCGCTGGCGGCTGCTGCGCACCTGGGTCGACTCCGCGATACGCATGGCCCTCGGCGGCGCGGACCGGGCGCTGGCCGAGGATCTGGCCGCACAGGCCGAGGCACACGGCGCGAGGGGACCGTGAACTTCTGGTG
>NZ_JACBWZ010000100.1 GCF_013870595.1 Streptomyces sp. WELS2
TCCACCTCGTAGACGAGGGCGTGGCCGAGGCCGAGGACGCGCTGCAGGTGGCAGGCAGCGACGCGCAGCTGTTCTACCGGCGGGCCGCCGTCGAGTCGCTGTGGCTGGGGTCCCCGGCCGAACTGCGCGCCGAGGTGGCGCCGTTGCTGCGCACCCGGATCGCAGCGCCGGGTCCGGTCGTCCTGTAGAACTGCACAGAGACGATCGCACTCGAAGGAGATGGGCCCGTGATCGAGGTACGACGGTGAGCGACGCCGTGAACAAGGAGACACCCGCCCGCACCGGAACCGGTGCCACGGCCGACGCGCGCACCGAGTTCTGGGCCGGCGCACGCGCCATGACACCTTTCATGATCGCCGCGTTCCCGATGGGCATCATCGCCGGGGCCGCCGGTATCGCGGGAGGAGTGGGCTGGCTCGGCACCCTGGGCATGGGCGCGGCTGTCAACTCCGGCACCGCGATGCTCGCTGGCCTCGAACTGCTGCGCGACGGCTCGCCGTTACCGGTCATCCTGCTCACCACACTCGTGCTCAGCCTGCGCATGATGATCTACGCCATCATGCTCCGGCCGCACCTGCGGGACATACCGCAGCGCTGGCGGGCCCTGCTGGCCTTCGGCCTGGTCGACGCCACGTTCTTCATCGTCATCGAACGCTTCAGGAAGCCGGTCGGCATCCGTGAGCGCCAGTGGTACTTCCTCGGCAGCGTCACCGCGATGTTCGCCAACTGGGTCAGCTCCCTCGTCATCGGCCTGGCGCTGGGCAGCGCGGTGCCCGACATCGCCGGCGAGAGCCTCGAATTCCCCATGACGGCACTGTTCATCGCGATGATGGCCGGGGCCCTGACCAATTGGAAGGTATGGGTCTCGGTCCTGGGCGCCGGTGCCCTGGCCCTGATCTCCCACCCGCTGCCGTACAACCTGTACGTCATCGTGGCGACCCTCGGCGGGGCCGTGATCGGCACGCTCTGCGAGGCGGCGGAGAAGCGCCACAAGAAGAAGGCGGAGCCCTCCGACATCCCCGAGGCGGTGTGAGATGACGCTGACCCTGCTGATCATCGGCATGGCACTGTGCGCGTTCGCGACCCGCTGGGTGCCCCTCGTCCTCTTCGGGGACCGGGAGCTGCCCGACGCGGTGAAGAACGCCCTCAACTACGTGCCGGGCGCCGTGCTCGCCGCCCTGGTCTTCCCGGCCGTGTTCACCCCGATGTGGGACAGCGGCGAGAGCGAGTGGGCCGTCCCCACGCTCGTCGGCGGCGTGGCCACCCTGGTGGCGGGCCGGTTCGTCAAACACTTCCTGGCCGTCACCGTCATCGGTGTGGTCGTCTTCTTCCTGGTCAAGAACTTCGTCGGCTAGGCGGAACCGGCCCCACGGCCCTGAAGAGCAACCGCCCACGACCGGGAAGGCCAGCCACTCGGCCGTCCCTTCGAAAGGATCCCCCGTATGGAGCGCCGTCTCGCGGTCGTCTACGAGAACGGATCGGTCAACCCGCTGGAACTCGCCGCGGCCGCCCACGCCCACTGCGCGCTGGTCCTGGTCTGCGACCCCGCGTCCGCGAGCGTCCGGTCGGCGCTGCCGCTGCTGCGCGAGACGGGCACCGTGGTGACCTACGACGCCGGGACCCCGCCGCGGGAGACCGCGGCCCGGCTCCGGGAACTCGGCGTCGACGGCATCACCACCTTCAGCGATCTGACGATCGAGCTGACGGCCGAGCTGGCCAGGTTGCTCGGCCTGGACTTCCACAGTCCCCGCACCGCCGCCCTGCTCGTGGACAAGCACCGGCAGCGCGCCCGGCTGGCCGAGGCGGGCCTGCCGACACCGCGGCACACGGCGGTGCGGGCCGGTGCCGGGGAGGAGGCCGTCCGGGCGGCGGTGACCGCCGTCGGGGTCCCGGCCGTCGTCAAGCCCCGCCAGGGCGCGGGCAGCCGCAACACCGTCCTGGTCGATACCGTGGAGGAGGGCGTACGAACCGTCACCGCACTGCACGCGGCCGGGGAAACCGACCTCGTGCTGGAGGAGTACCTGGTCGGCGACCCCACCGTCGCGGGACCGCACTGGGGTGACTACGTCTCGGTCGAGTCGGTGGTCCACGCGGGGCGGATCACCCACGTCGGCGTCACCGGCAAGCCCCCGCTGCTGGAGCCCTTCCGGGAGACCGGCGCCTTCTTCCCCGCCGACCTGCCCGAGCCGGTGCGGGCGGAGCTGCTGACGGCGACGGGCGACGCCCTGCGGGCCCTCGGCGTGACCGGCGGCATCGCGCACACCGAGTTCAAGCTCACGGCCGACGGCCCCCGCCTCATCGAGGTCAACGGCAGGCTCGGGGGTTTCGTCAACGACGTCGTGGGCCGCGCCACGGGCTTCACGCTCCTGCGCACCGCACTCGACTGCGCCCTCGGCGGCCTGTCCGGCCCGCCCGCCGTCCCGGCTCCCGAACGCGTCGCCTACCAGCGCTTCCTGGCCCCGCCCATGGACGCCCGGGCGGTGGCCTCGGTGACCGGGGTCAAGGAGGCCCGCGCCCTGCCCGGCGTCCGCCGCGTCGAACTCGCCAAGTCACCCGGCCAGCCGGTGGACTGGCGTCAGGGCACCCAGGCGTTCGTGGGCATCGTCTACGGTGACGCACCCGACCACCCGGCCCTCGCGGAACGCCTGGCGCACCTCGACACGGTCCTCAGGGTCGCCTACGAGACGGAAGCGGCCGCGGAGGACGTCACGACCGCTTCCTGACGGCGGCTCCGCCCGCCCCCGCTTGCGGCTCGCCGGCCGGGGCCCTTGTCACGGACCCCGGCCGCGTGCCGATGACCCGCACGATCCGCGGGCCGCCCCGCGATGGCCCTGCCGGTGGCCACCCCGCTTTCGGCAACCGGTCCGCGGGCGACGGCTCGATCCACGCCCACCGTCCACCGCCTCGGCCGACGGCACGACCGGACCGACGGCCGGCCGGACCTGCCGCCTAGCAGGCCCCGAGGTCTTCCCAGACACCCCACTGGCCGGTGGTGCCGGGCTTGTCACCCGTCACCCACCACTTGGCGCGCCAGGTGTGGCCGCCGTACGAGGCGGTGTCGCCGCCGTTGTAGACGTGCGCGGCGTCCCAGGCCGGCGCGGTGCAGGTGTCCCCGCCGCCGCCGCTGCCTCCGTCGCTGCCGCCGCCGATGTTGACGTCGACGCAGGAGTAGAAGGCGTTGGCGGTGTCCGCGATGTTCCAGACGGCGAGCACCTTCTGACGGCCGGTGAAGCCGCCGAGGTTCACCTGCTGGCTGACGTCCGCGGCCGGCTGCTGGTTGTGGCCGTCGAACTCGGCGATCTTCCGGCCGCCGATGAAGTACTGCCAGTTGGCGGTGGCGTGCCGGGCGGTGTTGTGCCACGTGAACGTCGCCGTGGTGCCGACCGGCGTGGCCTTCCAGCCCTTGCTGTCGTTGTCGAGCTCGGCGTACTCCGCGTGTCCGCCACTGCAGCTCTGCAGGCCCTTCGGCCCCTCGACGCTCTGCGGTTCGTACTTGATCTGGCCGCAGTCGACGGTGCCTTCCGCGCACTGCTGCTGCCGGCTGGTGGGCAGGGTCACCCAGCCGTGGGCGCTGGCCGTGCTCGCGGGGAGGCTGACGGCGATCACCGGGGCGACCAGCGCGCCGATCGCCAGAGCCGCTCGTCTTTTCGTGTTCATGCCGTGCCACTTCCTTCGGTGTGTGCCGGATCCGTCGCCTGTGCGGCGCGGGTTGCCGTTCGTGCGGGAAGAGTCGAGACGCGGGCGAAAGGTCTGGACCTATCGCCTGTTAGGTCTAGACCATAGCCGTAGACCGGATTCGGTCAAGAGGCTGGACAAGGCGAACTGCGCGTCGTGAACTCAGGTGGCCGGATCGTCTGTTGACCCGGGCGGGCGGGCCGGGGTTGGCTCGGCTCGGGCCGCGGGGCGGCAGGGGGTTCTGTCCGGTCGCGCCGTCCCGTTCCGGTGGCGGTGGCCGGCTCAGGCGGGCAGGGGAGGACACATGCGGTTCCGGGGACCGGTCGTCTTACCGGTGGTGGTGCTGGCCTGCGCGGCGGGTGTGCTTCCGGCGGCGGCCGTACCGCAGGCGCGCGGCGGGGCGCGGGATCCGGGGCCCGTGGTGGTGAGTACGGCGGCGGACGGCACCCCGGCCGACGGGGACTCGCAAGGCGCCGTGCTCAGCGGGAACGGCCGCTTCGTGGCCTTCCTCTCGGATGCCGGCAACCTGGTGCCGGGCGACACCAACGGCCTCGCCGACGTCTTCGTGAAGGACCTGCGCACCGGTGCCGTGGACCGGGTCGACGTCGCCAGTGACGGCAGCCAGGCCGACGCCACCGCCTCGCACGTCTCGGTGAGCGCGGACGGACGCTACGTCGCGTTCGACTCCGCTGCCGGCAACCTCGCCCCCGGGGACATTCCCGGTGCCTGGGACGTCTTCGTGCACGACCGCGCCACCGGGCGCACCGAGGCCGTCGTGGCCAACCCGGGCGGTGTCCCGGGCAACAGCTACGACCCGGTGATCAGCGCGAACGGCCGCTATGTGGCATACGCCTCCTACCGCGACGACCTGGTGCCGCAGGACACCAACAGCGGGATCGACGTGTTCGTGTACGACCGGGCGAGGGGCACCACGAGGCTGGTCAGCGTCTTCACCGACCACCTCCAGGGCACCAGCACCTCCCTGGCGCCCTCGACCAGCGCGGACGGCACCAGGATCGGGTTCCGCCGGATGTGGTACCCGCCGCGCGGGGCGGCCGCGCGGGAGCCGAGGGCGCCGAGGCCCTGGTGGTTCTACGTCCACGACACCCGCACCGGGAAGACCGTGCCCGCCGCCGTCGACCGCGACGGCGGCACCCTCGGCATGCCGGCGTCGCCCGCGACGGGCCTCAGCCCGGACGGGCGCTACGCGGTGTTCTCCTCCCCGTCGGCCGACGTCGTGGACGACGACACCAACGACGCCGCCGACGTGTTCGTCCGTGACCTGGCCACCGGCACCACCCGGCGCGTGAGCACCGCCGCCGACGGCACACAGGCGCGCGACGGCTCGGGGCGGGGCCTGCTCGGCGCGGGCGGCCGGCGGGCGTTCTTCGTCTCCGCCGCGGACAACCTCGTGCCCGGGGACACCAACGGCGTCACCGACGTGTTCGCGAAGGACCTGCGCACGGGCGCGGTACGGCGGCTGGACGTGGCCGCGGACGGCGCCGAGAGCCCCACCGGGACGTACGAGGTGACCGCGGACGCCGCCGGCCGCACCGTCGCCTTCCCCCACGACGACGGCCTGGTACCGGGCGACACCAACGGCCACCGGGACATCCTCGCCGTGCGGCTGCGCTGACGGCGCGGCCCGGCCGCCGGCCGGGGCGGACCGGTTCAGAGCAGGCCCGGGCTCTCGACGGTGACCTCCGACGGCGACTTGCGGGCGAGGTCCGGGACCTCGCAGTCCGCCGCGGCGTAGCCGATGGGGAAGAGGATGTAGGGCCGTTCGTTGCCGGGCCGCCGGCAGATCTCGGTGAGGAAGCCCATCGGATTGGGGGTGTGCGTCAGCGTGCTCAGCCCCATCGCGTGCAGGGCGGCGATGAAGAAGCCGCAGGCGATCCCCACGCTCTCGTTCACGTAGTAGTTCTTGCGCAGCGAACCGTCCGGCAGCGGGGTGCTCTTCTCGGCGAAGCAGACGACGATCCACGGCACCACGTCGAGGTAGCCCTTGTCCGAGTCCGTCTCCAGGCGCGCGAGTGCGGCGCGCCACTCGGGCGGGATCCGCCCGCCCTCGTAATTGACCCGTTCCTCCTCCTCCGCGGCGAGCCGGATACGGTGCTTGGTCTCGGCGTCACCGATCACGGCGAACTTCCAGGGCTGGAGGTGAGCCCCGGACGGCGCGGTGTTCGCCGCGGCGATGGCGAGGTCGATACACGCGCGGGGCACCGGCTCGTCACTGAAGAACCGCACGCTGCGCCGGCGGTCGAGGAACGACACGAAGTCCTTCCCCCGCCGGACCATCTCGGCCTCGTCGTACCGGTCGGGCCGGTAGGGGATGAACGGATGGGTGTGCTGCCTCACGACTGCTCCTCGTGGACGGGGAGCCACAGCGTGGGCCACCGACGGCCGGATGGGCAACAGACCCTTTGTTCCCTTGCTAATCTGACGAAAAACGAGGCGTGAAGGTGTCTCCCAGGTCGCAGATCGGCAGGTGCGGTGGCACGGCAGGGACTCGACCGGCTCGACGGCCGGATGCTGCGCCTGCTGCGGGAGCGTCCGCGTGCGGGCCTGCTGGAGATCGCCCGCCAACTCGGCGTGGCGCGCGGCACATTGCAGGCCCGGCTCGACCGGCTCGCCGGCTCCGGCGTGGTGACCGGCTATGGACCGGACGTGGACGTCGCCGCCCTCGGCCACGTGGTCGAGGCGTTCACCACCTTCGAGGTGGACCAGCCGGCCCGCGAGGCGATCGTCGCGTGCCTCCGGGACGTGCCGCAGATCCTCGAGGCCCACATCGTGACGGGCCCCGGCGACATCTGGTGCCGCATCGCGGGTACGAGCAACCAGCATGTGCAACACGTGATCGACCACGTCCTCGAAGTGCCCGGCGTCCGCCGCAGCACGACGGTCATCGCACTGAGCGCGGTCATCCCCTACCGGGTCCAGCCCCTGGTCGACGAGCTGGCCGGTCTGCCGAAGAAGCCGGACGCGCAACGGCGCTGACGGGCACCCCGCCGACGGAGGCCTGACGGCCGTCGCCCGGCCCACGGCCCTCCACGGTCGCCGGCACGGTACGTGACGGCCGCGCCGACGGCGTGTGCCACACGGTCGGTTCCTCGAGGCAGCGCTCGCGGGTCCCGCGGCCGGCGGGCACATCGGCCCCACCCGCCCCTCGCGCACCGTTGCAGAGCAACACTCCGGCAACGGATCCCGCGCCAGAGTCCTGACCGGCCACGACGGCGGCACGAGCGGCGGCAACGTCCGCGCAACAGGCGGTTCGCGCGGCCCCGCTTCCGGGTCCGGGACCGCAACGCCCCCGGCTTCGTCCATCCTGGTCCCACCGTCCGCGATCGGCCGGATGGGGGAGCGCATGCCCCTGCCGCACGGCGGTGGGGCGCACGAAGGGAGCGCGGTGGACCGTCCTCTGTTGTCACCGAGATCAGCCTTGGTACTTCTGCTCGCCCTGCTCACCGGCGCGACGGCGAGCGGGCTGACGGCCGTCGCCGGGGAAGGCGCGGCCCGCTGCCTGCTCGCGGGCCTCGCCGCCACAGGACTGGCCGTGCCGTTCTTCAACCGCCTCATCGCCGCCGAGGACAACGCTCCCCGGCCCCCGGCCCGTGTCGGCGCCGGCCCGGCCGAGAGGGACGGCGATGGGTGAACTGCGACCGCTCGGACAGGACCTGAACGCGGCTTCCCGGGCATTGGCCGAGGCACTGCGCGAGCTGTTCGAGAGCCTTGACGTGTCCGTCCGCCGGTACGCGGCCCGGCGCCGGCTCGATCCGGGCACGGTCTCCCGGTACCTCAACGGCACCCGGTTACCGCCCTGGCAGGTGATCAGCGACCTCTTCACCGACGTCGCCGAGCATCGCGGCACCGCGGTCACCACCGAGGCCATCGAGCTGGTGCGGGGCCTGTACGGCTCGGCCGTGGACGCCGCCTCGTCACCCAGGCACGCGGTGGAGATCCTGGAGCGGCAACTGGCCGACGCCGACCATGTGTCCAGGCGGTCCAGCGTCCGCGGGGACGTCCTCGGCGACGCGCTGCTGGACCGGACACAACGCATCGCCGACCTGGAGACGCGGATCAACCAGCTCGAAGCCGACCGCATCGCGGAGCAGAGACGAGCGGACGAGTTCGCCAAGGCGCACCCGGACGTCTACGGCCTCATCCAGGAGCGCGACGCGCTCCGGCTGGAAGTCGACCGGCTCGGCGCGGCCCTGAAGGAGGCACAGGCCCAGCGCGCCGCGGCGGAGGACCGCTGCACGCTGCTCGAACGCCAGCTGGACGCCGTAGAGCAGGCCGCAACGGCCGTACTGCCGACGGGACGGAAGGTCATGCCCAAGATCCTCGTCGTGGACGATCAGCCGGACAACCTGCTGGCGATGACCGCCGTACTGGCGACGCTCGAACAGGAACTCGTCACCGTCTCCTCCGGCCGGGAGGCCCTCAAGGCCCTGCTCGACCACGACGACTTCGCCGTCATCATCATGGACGTGCAGATGCCGGAGATGGACGGCTACGAGACCTGCGCCCACATCAAGCGCCGCCCCAGGACGCGAGACGTGCCCATCATCTTCCTGACGGCCATGGGCACGGGATCCGAGCACTCCGCCCGTGGATACGCGGCCGGTGCCGTCGACTACATCAGCAAACCCTTCGACCCGTGGGCCCTGCGCGCCAAGGTCGCCGTGTTCACCTCCATCTACCTGGAGCGGCACGGGCAGTAGCCCGCTCGCCGGCGAGGCGGCGGTGGCTCACCCGGATGAAGTGGGGGAGTGGGGAGGAAGTGCCGTCGTCGACCCCGACGGGGTGAGCGCGTTGCGCGGCGCCGGGCGTACTGATCGTTTCGGACCGAGGGCACGACTCGGCCGGGCACGACGACCGGGCGCAGTGTCACCGTCCGGCCGGAAGCCCTCCGCGACGGACTGTCCGGTCAGTTCAGCAGGGCAGCCGTGAACGCCTCGCGGTGGTCCACCAGCCACGTCCGCACGCGGTCCCAGCGTTCCCATCCGCCGTGCTCGGCCAGCGCCTGGAGATAGCCGGGGTCACCGCCGGCCACACGGCGGGCGACGAACGCCCGGCAGACTTCCGTGGCCTGCTCGATGACGCCCGGCAACTCGGCGCGGTCCTCCGGCGAGAGGCCGTAGCCGTCGGCGAGGATCCGCAGCCGTGCGGGCGCGTCCGGTCCGGAGGGATGGAGGACGGCCGCGGATCGGGGGTCCAGCATGGGCACCCAGTAACGGGCGGTCATGGCGATGTCCCACAGGGGACGGCCCGGGGCCGCGAAGTCGAAATCGATCAGGGCGGCGGGCCGGCCGTCGCGGAAGACGACGTTGTCCGGGCACACGTCGTTGTGGCACAGCATCGTTCCCCCCTCCGGGTCGGCCAGGTCCCGGGGCCACTCGGCACGGGTGTCGACCGCGACGGCCGCGCTGGTCACGTGCAGGCGCCGCAGCAGGCTCCCGACCGAAGCGAGGGCGGAACCCGTCATCGCCCAGTCGGGGTAGGGCGGCGAAGGCACGTCCCCCGGCATGAACGTCAACTGCTCGCGGCCGTCCGCGGTGAGCCCGACGGGGGCCGGCGCCGCGTCGAAGCCGTGCTCCCTCAACGCGAGCAGATGGGCGTGCAGGGCGCGCGCGTTGCGCGGCGCCGGGCGCTCGACCAGCGCGCCGCGGCGGAAGACCGCCCCCGTGTTGACCATCCCGCCGACCAGTGCCTCCCTTTCAGCCGTCATGACGATCACGCTACTGCCGGACGAAGGCGGAACGCCATGGACGCCCACCGGCCCCTCACCGGTCCCGGTGGCCCGCCCTATTCGAAGAGAGCGACGACTCCGTTCACCCAGATCGCGAGGAACAGGAGGGCCACCACCAGGCAGCCGGCACCCATCAGCACCTCGCCCACCGACCACGGGTGCGCGGGCTGCCCGGAGTCCTCCTCCAGACCGTCCCGGTAGGAGTCCGGGTCGTCCCAGTCGACGGAGCGCCCCAGCTCCTCGGCGCAGGCGGTCCGCACCGCGACCAGCTGACGCTCCGCGAAGGCGGTGGCGGCCACCGTCTCGGGGCCGCGCCAGGCGAGGGCCTTCATCCGCCACGCGGGAGACCCGTACCGAGCCTCGAACGCGGCGGTCTCCCCGGCGTCGCGGTCCTCTTCCAGGTACATCCAGCGTCCGGCCTCGGCGGCGTCGCCGTAGAGCCGGTACACCTCGGCCAGACGCCGGCGGAGCGTCAGGTCGTACGGGAAGGACGAGACGAGGCCGCGCAGACGCTGGCGCGCGAGGGGAATCCGGCCGGCGGCCAGGTCCGCGTCGACTCGGTCAAGGGTCTCACTCAGGGGCATGAACGTATGATCGAGTACCCCAGCGAGTCACGGCGACCCGATTTCGCCGCCCGGCACGCGCTCACTACCTTGATGGGATGGCCGGATGCGCAGACCCGCTGACCTCCGCCCCGCTTCCGCCGCGTCCCTTGCCCTGCTGCCGGCTCTCGCCGCCGCCGCCGTGCTGCTCACGGCGTGCGGGACGGAGCACACGGGGACCGGGAGCAGCGGCGCCCGTGCGTCGGCGTCCCAGGACGGCACGCGGATCGAGGATCCAGGCAAGGACGGCGTACGGATCACCTCGCTGACCCTTCCGTCTGCCTCCCCCTCGCCCACCCTTGGCCACTCCGTCTCCGCCGACACGCTCACCACGGGACCGGACTCGGGGATCTCCGCCGCGTACGAGGTCACCAACGACGGCACCGAGGCGTGGACGTACTCGGTCGTCTTCACCTTCGTGAGCGGCGACGGCGGAGCCGTGGCCAACCAGACCGAGACCGTGCGCGGCGTCGGCCCGGGACAGACCGTGCGGGGCACGGTCCGGGCCGGGCAACTCCCGTCGGCCGCACCGCGGGTGACGGGGGCCAAGGTGCTCGAGGTGACCAAGGTCCCCGCAGGGGAGGCGCCTGCCGGACCGGGCACGTGTCCCGCGTCCGGGATCCGGGTCAGCGCCGACAAGGGCGATGCGGCCATGGGACTGCGCGTCGTGGGCCTGCACCTCGACAACTGCGGCAAGCGCGCCTACACCGTCGAGGGCTACCCGCTGCTGGAACTCCTGGACGACGCGCTCCGGCCCGTCGACGGCGTCGAGATCCTCCACGGCAGCGGTGGGATCACCACCGGTGCCGGACTCGACGAACGGCCCCGGACCGTCCGGCTGAACCCCGGCGAGTCGGCGACCGCCGAGCTGGTGTGGCGCAACACCACCGGGTTCGGCACGCCGGTGAACGTGCCCTATGTGCGGGTCCGGGCGCGGAAGGGCGCCGATCCGGTGACGGTGACCCCGCACCTGGACCTCGGAACCACCGGGAAGCTCGGAGTCGGGCCGTGGGTGAAGGCGGAACGCCAGGGCTGCCCCGACGGGACGTGCCGGAGCTCCGGTTGAGCCCCTCGCCTCGAAGACCGGTGCGGGGACGGCCACTTGCTCCGGTCATGCCGTCCCGGTCGCGAGCCTCCCGCCGAGCGGGTCAGGAGAACGGCAGCGGGCCGGGCAGCAGCCAGGTGGCCGCCGCCGCTCCGCTCACGCAGGCCGTCGTCCAGCCCGCCCAGGCCCGTCCGGAAAGGCTCCGGACCGCGTGCGCGGCTTCGGAGGCGAGGACCACTCCGCAGACGAGGGCCAGGAACAGATCGTCCCAGACGAGTTCGGGCCGGCCGATGAGCAGCCAACCCGCCACGCACCCCGCCAGCCCGGCGGCCATGTGACGCCACGGTGTCGGCTTGACGGGTTCCGACGAGGTGCGTACGCGGTGCGTCAGGATCAGCGCGATGTCCGCGAGGGCCGCCGCTATCGCAATCAACCAGTGCTCCATGAACGTGACTTGCGGGCATTGCCGAGCGACGGAATGCCCGACGCAGTCCGTTGCTCAGTGTGATGTCGTCGCCATGGAAACACACATTGCATAATTTTGACCACTTCATGGTGTGACGGGGGCGGGGCGTGAACGGGAGGTCACGGACCTGGAGGCGATCTGTCGGTGGCCACGGGCGGTTTGTCGGTGGTTTGTCGGCCGGCGGGCGGAGGTTGGTGGTGGGCGGAGGGCTCCCGGTGGAGGGGCCGGCCGCCGGCATCGCATCGCCCCGGTGTTTCCGCGGCGGTGCTCGCTTCGGTGACCGCCCGGTACCCGCCCGGCGGTCCGCACCCGGAAGGAAACCTCCCATGGCTGTTGACGTCACGATCATCGGTGCCGGACTCGGTGGTCTCATGCTCGCGCGTGTCCTGCACGTGCACGGGATTCCGGCCACGGTCCACGAGGCGGAGCCCTCCCCGGCCGCGCGCTCGCAGGGAGGAATGCTCGACATCCACGACTACAACGGGCAGCTCGCCCTGAAGACGGCCGGACTGATGGACGAGTTCGGCGGCCTCGTCCTGGAGGGACGACAGGCGATGTGGCTCCTGGCCCCGGACGGAACCGTCCTGTTCGACAAGGCCGACGACGGTACGGGAGGACGCCCCGAGGTGCAGCGCGGTGAACTGCGGCAGATGCTGCTCGACTCGCTCCCGCCCGGAACCGTCCGGTGGGGGCGCAAGGCCGGCCGTGTCCGGTCCCTCGGCGGGGGCCGCCACGAGGTCGTGTTCGCCGACGGCGGCACCGTCGTCACGAGCCTGCTGGTCGGCGCGGACGGCGCGTGGTCGCGGGTGCGGCCCCTGCTGTCGGCGGCCACACCCCGGTACACCGGCAAGTCGGTCGTCGAGACCTATCTCTTCGACGCCGGCCGCCGTCACCCGGCCGCCGCGCGAGCCGTCGGCGGCGGGTCGATGATCGTGCACGCTCCGGACCGGGAGATCTTCGCCCACCGGGAGAAGGGCGACACCCTGCACGCCTACGCGGGGCTGACCGAACCGGAGGACTGGTTCGCCGCCATCGACTTCACCGACGCCGCCGCGGCCACCACGCGGATCGCCCGGGAATTCGAGGGCTGGGCACCGGAACTCACCGCACTGATCACCGACAGCGACACCGCACCCGTCCTGCGCCGCCTCTACGCCCTGCCGGCCGAGCACCGGTGGGACAGGGTGCCGGGGGTGACCCTGATCGGCGACGCGGCCCACCTGGCGGCCCCGAACGGCGAAGGCGCCAACCTGGCCATGCTCGACGGTGCCGAACTCGGCGAAGCCCTCGCCGCGCACCCCGACGACACCGAGGCGGCGCTGAGCGCGTACGAGCAGGTCGTGTTCCCCCGCAGCGCCGAGGCCGCCGTCCTGGAGGGCGGCGGCGCCCACGGGAGCGAAACCGACAGCCCCACACCCCACGACCTGATCGCCGCGTTCACCCGGAACGAGGAGTCCCGGTAAGGCCGGCACTGCGGGCGTGCACGTGTGCGCCCTTCCGGGGCGGCCGGCCGGACACTGTGCCGGCCGCCCCGGCAATGGACCAGCGGGCCGTGCCTCAGACGGTGTCGCGGACGGCGCGGGCGAGTGTGCGCAGTCCCTCGTCCGTCTCGTCGGCGGAGATGGTCAGCGGCGGCAGCAGCTTGACGACTTCGCTGCGGGTGCCCGACGTCTCCAGCAGGAGACCCAGGTCGAAGGCCCGTCGGCAGACCTCGGCCGCCCGCTCCGCCCGGGAGAACTCCAGGCCCCAGACCAGGCCCCGGCCGCGGTGGCGCGCTCCGCCGGCCCCGTCCTCGTCGCAGAGGGCCAGCAGGGCCTGCTCGACCTGCTCACCCCGCGCTCGGGTGTGCTTCTCCATCTGGTCGTCGGACCAGTACATGTGCAGCGCGGCGGTGGCGGTGACGAAGGCGGGGTTGTTGCCGCGGAAGGTGCCGTTGTGCTCGCCGGGCTCCCACACGTCCAGCTCGGGCCGGAACAGCGTGAGCGCCATG
>NZ_JACBWZ010001000.1 GCF_013870595.1 Streptomyces sp. WELS2
CAGCTGCCGGGCGAACGCCTCGTACGCGTCGGCGTCGAAGAGGACGAACCGCACCTCTTCCACGGCGGTCGGGGTGGCGCGTACGGTCTCCACCGCGATGCGGGCCGCGTCCCGCATCGGCCAGCGGTAGACGCCGGTGGAGACGGCGGGGAACGCGACCGTGCGGGCGCCGAGTCCGGCGGCGACGCGCAGGGACTCGCGGTAGCAGGAGGCCAGCAGGTCCGAGCGGTCCTCCGCCGGTGACCAGACGGGGCCCACCGTGTGGATCACCCAGCGGGCGTCCAGGTCGCCCGCCGTGGTGGCGACCGCCTGGCCGGTGGGCAGCCCCTTGCCGTACCGGGAGGCGCGCAGCGCGCGGCACTCCGCCAGGATGGCCGGGCCGCCGCGGCGGTGGATCGCGCCGTCCACTCCCCCGCCGCCCAGCAGCGAGGAGTTGGCCGCGTTGACGAGGGCGTCGGCGTGCTGCCGGGTGATGTCGCCCTGGACGAGGGTGATGCTGGTCATGTCGGTCCCGCCTTTGCGGTGACTCCGGTTCGGCCGGCGTCGGTTCAGCCCTGTCTCAGTCTCCGCCAGACCGCCTTGGCCGCGTTGTGCCCCGACATGCCGTGCACCCCGGGCCCCGGCGGCGTGGCCGAGGAGCAGAGGAAGACGGCCGGGTGCGGGGTGTGGTACGGGAACAGGGACAGCCTGGGGCGCAGCAGCAGCTGGAGTCCGGAGGCCGCGCCGCAGGCGATGTCCCCGCCGACGTAGTTGGCGTTGCGGGCGGCCATCTCGGCGGGCCCGGCCGTCGCGCGGGCGAGCACCCGGTCGCGGAAGCCGGGGGCGAAGCGCTCCAGCTGGCGTTCCATGGCCTCGGTGAGGTCGCCGGACCAGCCGTTGGGCACATGGCCGTACGCCCAGAAGACGTGCTTGCCCTCGGGAGCCCGGGTGGGGTCGGCCACGCTCGGCTGCACGGTGATCATGAACGGCCGCTCGGGCGCGCGTCCCCCGCGGGAGGCGGCGCGCAGGGCGGTGCCGATCTCGGCGTGGCTCGCGCCGATCTGGACGGTGCCGGCGACGCGGGCCTCGGGCGCGGTCCACGGCACCGGGCCGTCCAGCGCGTAGTCGATCTTGAACACGCTGGGCCCGTAGCGGTAGTTCGCGTAGTAGTCGCCGAGACCGGCGATGCGGGCGAGCGCGGCGGGCGAGGTGTCGAAGACGTACGCGCGCGCGGGCGGCAGGTCGTCCAGACGCTTGACCTCGAAGTCGGTGTGCACCGCCCCGCCGAGGTCGCGCAGGTACGCGGCCAGGGCGTCGGAGACGGCCTGGGAGCCGCCGCGGGCCACCGGCCAGCCGCGGGCGTGCGCGGACAGGGCGAAGACCAGTCCGATGGCGCTGGTGGCGAGGCCGCCCAGCGGTGCCATCACATGGGCGACGAGGCCGGCGAAGAGGGTCTTGAACCGGTCGTCCTGGAAGCGGCGCATCAGCCAGGTGGACGGCGGCAGACCGGCCAGGCCGAAGCGGGCGAGGGTGACCGGGTCGCGGGGCAGCGCGGTCAGCGGCAGGGACATGAAGTCCTGGACGAGGGTGTCCCAGCGGGCGAGCAGGGGCTCGACCAGTCTGCGGTACGGGCCCGCGTCGCGCGGTCCGAAGGAGGCGGCGGTCTCGGCCACCGAGCGGGACAGCACGGCCGCGGTGCCGTCGGGGAACGGGTGGGCCATGGGCAGCGGGGCGTGCAGCCACTCCAGGCCGTACCGGTCCAGCGGAAGGGCGCGGAACGCCGGGGAGTTGACGCCGAGGGGGTGGGCGGCCGAGCACGGATCGTGCCGGAAGCCGGGCAGTGTCAGCTCCTCGGTGCGGGCGCCGCCGCCCACCGTGGACTTCGCCTCGAACAGGGCCACGGAGAAACCGCGGCGGGCCAGTTCCACCGCGGCGGTCAGTCCGTTCGGCCCCGCACCCACCACGACCGCATCGAGCATCGACGGCACCTTCGGACCCCTTCGTCAGCCGACGGCTTCGGGATCAGGATATGCCGGGGCACCGGCACTCCCCCGGTCCGGGCGGCCCCGG
>NZ_JACBWZ010001001.1 GCF_013870595.1 Streptomyces sp. WELS2
GGCGTGCACACCGGCCACGGCCAGGACGCAGGCCAGCAGGGTCGCGCCGGTGATGAGCTGGGCGAGGGTGCTCGGTGACATGGTGGGGCCCTACCTGGCTTCTCGGGTGGCGAGCTGGTCGGCGGAGCGGGCCACGCCGAAGGCCTGCGGGATGGGCTGGCTCGCCATGTAGAGGCGGTCGGCGGTGCGGCGCGGCAGCGGGAGGTGCCGGAAGGCGCCGTGGACCCGGCCGTCCGGGGTCATCGGCCGGGCCTCGAAGCGGGCGGCGGTGGCCAGCCGGTACGGCTCCCCGCCGTGGCTGTCGAGCAGCGCGATCTCGGTGATGCGGCGGGCGCCGTCGGCGAACCGGGTGAGCTGGACGATGACGTCGACGGCGCTGTTGATCTGGTCGTGCAGGGCGACGAAGGGGACCTCGACGTCGGACATGGAGGCGAGGGTCTGGAGCCGGGTGAGGGCGTCCTCGGCGCTGTTGGCGTGCACGGTGGCCAGCGAGCCGTCGTGGCCGGTGGACATGGCCTGGAGCATGTCCAGGGACTCGCCGCCGCGGACCTCGCCGACCACGATCCGGTCGGGCCGCATGCGCAGCGAGTTGCGGACCAGGTCGCGGATGGTGACCTGGCCCTTGCCCTCCACGTTCGGCGGGCGGGACTCCAGGCGGACCACATGGCTCTGCTGGAGCTGGAGTTCGGCGGAGTCCTCGATGGTGATGATGCGCTCGTGCGGCGGGATCAGCCCGGACAGGGCGTTCAGCAGGGTGGTCTTGCCGGTGCCGGTGGCACCCGAGACGATGATGTTGAACTTGGCCTGCACCAGGCCGGCCAGCAGGTACACCATGTGCTCGTCCAGCGAGCCGAACCCGATCAGCTCCTGGAGGGTGAAGGAGCGCGGGAAGCGGCGGATGGTGAGCACCGGGCCGGTCAGGGACAGCGGCGGGATGATGACGTTGACCCGCTCGCCGGAGGGCAGCCGGGCGTCCACCATCGGGTTGGACTCGTCCACGCGGCGGTTGACCGTCGACACGATCCGCTCGATGGTCTGCATCAGCTGGTCGGCGGAGACGAACCGCAGGGGCAGCTGCTCGACCCGGCCGCCGCGCTCCACGAAGATCGCGTCGGGTCCGTTGACCATGATCTCGGTGATGGACGCGTCCTCCAGGAGGGGTTCGAGGATGCCGAGGCCCAGCGCCTCGTCCACCACCCGGCGGATCAGCTGGGCCCGTTCGACGGTGGACAGGACCGGTCCCTCGCGGCTGATGATGTGCCCGAGCACCCGCTCCAGGCGCGCCCGGCGCTCGGCGGCGGCCAGCGCGCTCATCTCCGCGAGGTCGATCTCCTCCAGCAGCTTGGCCCGGTAGGAGGCGACCAGGCGCCCGTCCTCGCCCCGGCTGCCGTGCTCCTCCGGAGCGCTGATGCGTGCCCGCAGGCTCATGGGCCTGTCGCCTCCTTCTGCCGGTGGTCGAGCGGCATGGTCGCGGACTTGGTGGCGTCGCCCAGGTCCCAGACGAGGGCGGGGATGTGGACGGTGGCGGTGACGGTCACCGTGCCGGCGCCCTCGGCGGCCGAGCAGGACACGTCCAGCACGCCGCTGACCGCGTCGGCGCATGCCTGGGCGTAGGACTGTGCCAGGGACGCGGCCCGTGCCCCGGCCCGGGCCGCCGTGCCGGCCTGTTCGGCGGCGTAGGCGACGGCACCGAGCTGGATGCCGGCCAGAGCGACGATCAGCAGGACGGGGATGAACCCCAGGTATTCGATGGCGACCTGGCCCCGGTCGCGCGGTCGCCGCTCGGCGCGTGCCCGGCGGTACGGCATCGCGGCGCGTGCCCGGCGGTACGGCATCGCGGCGCGTGCCCGGCGGTACGGGAGTCCGACTCGTGCCCTGCGGTACGGCATCTCAGCGTGTCACCTCCTCCACGGCCCCGGCGTGGCCGTGGACGGTGGCGGGGAAGGAGATCACGCCCGGGAAGAGGACGGGGACCTTGACGGAGACGTCGGCCGTGACGTACCCGGAGGTGCTGCACCGCACCGACGCGTCCCCGCGCCACGCCCCCGA
>NZ_JACBWZ010001002.1 GCF_013870595.1 Streptomyces sp. WELS2
GGCCGCGCGGTCTCGCCACAGGCCGGGCCATGACCGGCTGCCTCACGGTGGGGTGGGTGGCGCGGGGAGGTCGCCGTGCCGGGGGTGTAACCCGGTGCGACCCGGGGCCGTAACACGCCGGACGCACGCTGGCGGCATGGAGAAGACCTCGACGCCCACCCACTGCCCGTACTGCGCCCTGCAGTGCGGGATGAACATCACGCCCCTGCCCCAGGGGGGCGTCGAGGTCACCGAACGCGCGGACTTCCCGGTCAACCGGGGCGCGCTGTGCGGCAAGGGCCGTACGGCGGCCGAGGTGCTGTCCCCGGCGGTACGGCTGACCACCCCGCTGGTGCGGGAGGGCGGCCGGCTGGTGGAGGCGGGCTGGACGGAGGCGCTGGACCGGATCGCCGGGCGGCTGGCCGCGACCCGGGAGCGGCACGGCCCGGACGCGCTCGGCGTGTTCGGCGGCGGCGGGCTGACCAACGAGAAGGCGTACGCGCTGGGCAAGTTCGCCCGGGTGGTGCTCGGCACCTCGCAGATCGACTACAACGGCCGGTTCTGCATGTCGTCGGCCGCGGCGGCGGGCACCAAGGCGTTCGGGCTGGACCGTGGGCTGCCGTTCCCGCTGGAGGACGTCCCGAGGACGGGGTGTGTGATCCTCGTCGGCTCCAACCTGGCCGAGACCATGCCGCCGTCGCTGCGGTTCTTCACCGAGCTGCGGGAGAACGGCGGCACGCTGATCGTCGTCGACCCGCGCCGGACGAGGACGGCACAGCAGGCGGACCTGCACCTCGCGCCCCGCCCCGGCACCGACCTGGCCCTCGCCCTCGGCCTGTTGCACCTGGTGGTGGCCGAGGGGCGCACGGACGAGGAGTACATCCGGGAGCGGACCACGGGCTGGGAGGAGGCCCGGGCCGCGGCGATGGCGCACTGGCCGGAGTACGTGGAACGGATCACCGGCGTCCCGGTTCCCCTGCTGCGCGAGGCCGTACGGATGTTCTGCGAACCCGAGGCGGCGATGGTGCTCACCGCGCGCGGACCGGAACAGCAGTCCAAGGGCACGGACACGGTGGGCGCGTGGATCAACCTGTGCCTGGCGACCGGCCGGGCGGGGCGCCCGCTGTCCGGGTACGGCTGCCTGACCGGGCAGGGCAACGGCCAGGGCGGCCGCGAACACGGCCAGAAGGCCGACCAGTTGCCCGGCTACCGCAAGCTGGACGACCCGGTGGCGCGGCGGCACGTGGCGGGGGTGTGGGGCGTGGACCCGGACAGCCTGCCGGGCCCGGGGCGCAGCGCGTACGAACTCCTCGACGCGCTCGGCACGGACGTGCGGGCGCTGCTGCTGATGGGTTCCAACCCGGTGGTGTCGGCCCCGCGCGCGGCCCACGTCGAGGAGCGGCTGCGCTCGCTGGACTTCCTGGCCGTGGCCGACGTCGTGCTGTCGGAGACGGCGGAGCTGGCGGACGTGGTGCTGCCGGTGACCCAGTGGGCGGAGGAGACGGGCACGACGACCAGCCTGGAGGGCCGGGTGCTGCTGCGCCGCCGGGCACTCGCCCCGCCGCCGGGCGTCCACAGCGACCTGCACGTCCTGCACGAGCTGGCCGGCCGGCTCGGCGTGGAGAAGGGCTTCCCGACCGATCCGGAGGAGGTCTTCGCGGAGCTGCGCCGCGCCAGCGCGGGCGGCCCGGCGGACTACTCGGGCATCACCTACCGCCGCCTGACCGAGGAGAACGGCGTCTTCTGGCCCTGCCCGGAGGAACCGGCCGGGACGACGGGAGCCGACGGCGGGGACACGCCCCCGGTCGCGCGGTCCGGCGGTCCGGCGGGGACCGGCGCGGTGGACGCCTCCCCCGCCTCGGACCCGGTACACCACCCCGGCACCCCCCGCCTGTTCCTCGACCGTTTCGCCACCCCGGACGGGCGGGCCCGGTTCGTGGCCGTGACGCACCGGGCGACCGCCGAGGAGCCGGACGCCGAGTACCCGCTGCTGCTGACCACCGGCCGGGTGGTGTCCCAGTACCAGTCGGGGGCGCAGACCCGGCGCGTGGCGGAGCTGAAC
>NZ_JACBWZ010001003.1 GCF_013870595.1 Streptomyces sp. WELS2
CAGCTCCTCGTACAGGGCGAGCGCCTCCCGCCAGCAGGACTCGACCCGGCCGGGGTGCGGGTCGGAGGCGGCGCGGCGGGTGAGTTCGGCGAGCGGCAGCGGGGCGTCGGAGGCGACCAGGACGGCGTTGCCGAAGCGCTTGCCGCGCAGCACGGCCGCGTCGGCGATCAGCGCGAGTTCCCCGAACCGGGCGGCGGCGGTGGCGATCTGGCCGCGCAGGTGGGCGAGCGGCGGGCCGTCGGCGAGGTTGGCCGCGTAGCTCCCGGAGGGCTTCAGGGCCCGGCGGACCTCGTCGAGGAATTCGGTGGAGGTGAGGTGGGCGGGGGTGCGGGCACCGCTGAACACATCGGCGATGATCAGGTCGGCCCAGCCGTCCGGCACCTTGGACAGGCCCTCCCGGGCGTCCACCGCGCGCACCCGGACGCGCGCGTTCGCGTCCAGCGGCAGTTCGCGGCGGACCAGCCGGACCAGGCTCGCGTCGCGCTCCACGACCTGCTGGGTGGAGCGGGGCCGGGTCGCGGCGACGTACCGGGCGAGGGTGAAGGCGCCGCCGCCGAGGTGTACGGCGTGCACCGGCCGGCCGGGCGGGGCGGCGAGGTCGATGACATGGCCGAGGCGCCGCTGGTAGTCGAAGGAGAGGTACGCCGGGTCGTCCAGGTCGACGTGCGACTGGGGTGCCCCGTCGATCAGCAGCGTCCAGGCCCGGCCGCGATCGGGGTCGGGGACGAGCTGTGCGAGACCGCCGTCGACCGGCTCCTCGATGGTGACGGCCGACCTGCGCCGGGTGTTCCTGGACCTGCCCATCCGCCCATTTTCGCAGGTCCCACGGCAGGGTGCGGAACGCACGGCGGCCGGTCTCGGGCCCGGGGCAGGCCCCTCAGCAGCACTTGTCCGCCACCTCGATCAGCCGGGCCGCCTCGCCCAGGGCCCGGCGCAGCACCGCCGGGTCCGTGGCGGGGTCGGCCTCGCCGGGGGGCAGCAGCCAGTCCGAGCCCGCCACCGGGGGCCCGGGGGCCGGCCGCAGTCCGCGCCCGTCCGTCTCGGTGCAGGTGCTGCCCGGCACGTCCCAGCAGGCCGCCGTACCGGCCGGCACCAGGAAGCCGAGGGTGTCGCGGTCGTCGTCGTGCAGGACGGGCCCCACCGCGTCCGCTCCCGCTCGCCGCAGGATGTCGACCGCCTCCAGCCCCTGTCGGGCCGGCACCGTCACGAGGTCGCATGCCGGGTCGTCCGCGCACGCGGACGACGACGGCGACGTACGAGGTTCGTTGCTCTGGCTGGTCTCCATGCCGGCCTCCACACAGCCCTGTTGCGGTCCACGGGGTTCAACGCGCGAGCGCGTCAACGGGCACGGCCCGAGTGCGCCGCAAAGGATGGCACTTCATGGCGGATCACACGGGAGATATCCGGTTTGTGGCCAAACACCGCGTGCCGGACCCCGCACAGCGGGTACGTTCATGCCCGCCGGAACGGAGCGCCAGCCAGGCGTCCCGTCCGGTACCACTCCGGAACCACCCGGGTCCCGGCATGGTTCGACGGTTCGCACGAGAGGACCCGGCCATGGCGTCGTCAACGGTGACCTCGTCACAGCCCGACCGGCCGCCCCGGCCGAACCTCGCCTTCCGCCGGCTGCGGGGCCCGCGTTCCCCGGCCGAGTTCGCGGCGCTGGTCCGGCGGGCCGCGCGCGAGATCGGCGAGCGGGTGAGCTGTGACGCGCGCTACATCGGCCGGGTCGAGGCGGGCGAGATCCGCTGCCCCAACTACGCCTACGAGCGGGTGTTCCTGCATATGTTCCCCGGCCGCACCCTCACCGACCTGGGCTTCGTGCCCCGTTCGTCCGTCCGCGGCCGGGCCGCGCGTACGGCCGTGGCGGCTCCCCGGGGGCCCGCACCCGGGGAGACACCCGCCGGGTCGTCCGGGGCCGTCGAGCCGTACGACTCGCGGGACCCCTGGCAGAACGACCCCCCGAACCACGAGGAGAGCGACGTGCTGCGTCGCGCATTCATGACCGGCCGAGCCCCCGGCGTCCGTCTCACCACCCC
>NZ_JACBWZ010001004.1 GCF_013870595.1 Streptomyces sp. WELS2
ACTCGCCATCGCCTACCAGGCCGCACTCCACCTCGCCGCCATCCTCCTCTGCGCACGACGGCTCGCCCGGCAGCGGGTCGCCCACCAGCACCGCGTCGATCGTCTCGGCCGTGCGCCCGGTCCGCTCCAGCAGGGCCGCGAGGAAGCGCGGGCTCATCGACGCGGCCAGCGGGTCGGAGTCCACCGAGCGCAGGGTCTCGTACACCCACGCCGGGTCCTCGTCGGTGAAGACCACCGTGTGCGCGGTGAAGGACAGCACCCCGGCGTCCCGGGGCGAGGGCTGCGGCAGCACCGTCGTGGCACCGTCCGCCGGCGGGAAGCGCCCCGCTGCCGCCGCGTCGAGAATGTCCCGCAGGGTCTCCACGGCCCCGTCCCCTCTTGAGTCTCCACCCACTGGAAGGCCCAGACTCCCAGACATGAACGACGACGGCACCGGGCTGTTCACCATCGGCGAGCTGGCCAGGGCCACCGGGCTGAGCGTGCGCACCATCCGTTACTGGTCCGACGAGGGCGTGGTCACCCCGGTGACCCGCTCGTCCGGCGGCTACCGGCTCTACGACGCCGCGAGCGCGGCCCGGCTGGAGCTGGTCCGCACCCTGCGTGAACTCGGGCTCGGCCTGGACGAGGTGCGCACGGTGCTGGCCGGCGAGCGGACCGTGGCGGAGGTCGCGGCCACCCACGTGGCGGCGCTGGACGCGCGGATCCGGGCGCTGAAGGTGACCCGCGCGGTGCTGTCGACCGTGGCCCGACGGGGCACCGACGCAGAGGAGATGACACTCGTGAACAAGCTCGCGCGGCTGTCCGCCGCCGAACGGCAGCGGATCATGGAGGAGTTCGTGGCGGAGACGCTGCACGGACTGGACACCGTGGACCCCGACATCCAGGAGCGGATCCGGCGCACCGCCGTCCACCTGGCGGAGGACCCCACGCCCGAGGAGGTCGACGCCTGGGTGGAGCTGGCCGAGATGCTCCAGGACCCGGAGTTCCGGGCGCAGATGCGCCGGGCCGTCGAGTTCAACGCGGCCGACCGGCGGCCCGGAGAGCCGCGCGGACGGTCCCTGTGGTTCGCCAAGCGGCTGGTGGAACTGGTGGCGCCGGCCCGGGAGCGGGGCATCGACCCCACGGACCCCGGCGCCGAGGAGGTGCTGGACGACCTGTTCGGCGACGCCGACCGGACCGAGGTGCTGGAGCGCATGACGGCCGGCTTCGACGAGCGCGTGGCCCGCTACCGGGAACTGCTCGCCGTGGTGAACCGGCAGCCCGCCCCGCCGCACGCCGAGGACTTCGCGTGGGTGGTCGGCGCACTCCGCGCTCGTGCGGGCCGTTAATCTGACCAGCGTCAGTACGCCAGCACGGCATGAGAAACACGAGCAAAAGGGGCGGATCGGTGGCGGACATCGAGGAAGCACGCAAGCAGTTCCAGCGGATGGACGCGGACGGTGACGGGTTCATCACCGCCGCGGAGTTCAAGTCCGCCCTGGCGCAGCAGGGTGACTGGAACGTCACCGAGGCGGTCGCGGAGGCCATCATCAAGTCCCGCGACCTCAACGGCGACAAGGTCCTGTCGTTCGACGAGTTCTGGGCCTACCTGAACAAGTGACCCCCAGGCGGCAGGGGGTGCCCGTCCCGAGCGGACCAGGCACCTCCCTTCGTCACCCCGTCACCGCGTGCGCCTGATCCGCACGCTCCAGCGGCCCTCGTGCCGCTGGAGCGTCAGCGGCAGCCCGAAGCACGCGCCGACCTGGTCGCCGGTGAGCACCGAGTCCACCGGACCCGCGGCCAGCACCCGGCCCTCGCGCAGCAGCACGGCGTGCGTGGTGCCCGCCGGCAACTCCTCCAGATGGTGCGTGACCAGCACCGTCGCCAGCTCGGGACGCTCCGCCCGCAACTTCTCCAGGGACTCGATCAGCAGCTCCCGGCCGGGCAGGTCCAGGCCGGTCGCCGGCTCGTCCAGGAGCAGCAGCCGCGGCTCGGGCATCAGCGCCCGCGCGATCAGCGTCCGGCCGCGCTGACCCTGCGACAGCGTCGGCCACCGC
>NZ_JACBWZ010001005.1 GCF_013870595.1 Streptomyces sp. WELS2
TGGCCGGGGCGAGCCCCGGCCAACACCCGCCCGCCGCTCACCACTTGCCGGGCGCGTAGTCCTTCAGGAAGACGCCGTACAGGTCCTCGCCCGCCTCGCCGCGCACCACGGGGTCGTAGACGCGGGCGGCGCCGTCGACCAGGTCGAGCGGGGCGTGGAAGCCGGCCTCGGCGAGGCGCAGCTTGTCGTAGTGGGGGCGCTCGTCGGTGATCCAGCCGGTGTCGACCGAGGTCATCAGGATCCGGTCGGACTCGAACATCTCCTGGGCGCTGGTCCGCGTCACCATGTTCATCGCGGCCTTGGCGGCGTTGGTGTTCGGGTGGCCCGCGCCCTTGTAGCCGCGGTTGAAGACGCCCTCCATGGCCGAGACGTTCACGATGTACGCCCGTCCGCTCGCCGCCTTCCGCGCGGCCTCGGCCATGGCCGGGCGGAGCTTGCTGATCAGGATGAACGGCGCGGTGTAGTTGCACAGCTGGGTTTCCAGCAGTTCCACCGGGGAGATCTGGTCGATGGTCTGCACCCAGGTGTTGGTGTCCACGACGTCGGGGAGCAGGCCGCCGGCGTCGATGGCGGTGCCGTCGAGGTGCCGGGCGACGCTGGCGTTGCCCGCGACCAGGGCGAGGTCGGCCACCTTCTGCGCGTCCAGCCCGCTGCTGCCGACGGGCAGCGCGGCCAGGCCGTCGACCGCGCCGGAGTTGAAGGCGCCGATGACGTGGTGGGCGGGCAGCTCGCCGGCGGGCAGCGGGGCGCTCTCGCCGTCGACCAGGGCGGCGTAGGCGGAGGGCAGGCGGCGCACGGTCTGCGTGGCGTTGTTGATCAGGATGTCCAGCGGGCCGGCCTCGGCGACCCGGTCGGCCAGCGCGACGGCCTGGGCCGGGTCGCGCAGGTCGATGCCGACGACCTCCAGCCGGTGCAGCCAGTCCGCCGAGTCCTCCATGGCCTTGAAACGGCGGATGGCGTCCTTCGGGAACCGGGTGGTGACGGTCGTGTGCGCGCCGTCGCGCAGCAGCCGCAGCGCGATGTACATGCCGATCTTGGCCCGGCCGCCGGTGAGCAGGGCGCGCTTGCCGGTGAGGTCGGCGCGGGCGTCCCGCTTGGCGCGGTTGACGTCGGCGCAGTCCGGACAGAGCTGGTGGTAGAAGTAGTCGACTTCCACGTACCGCTGCTTGCAGGTGTAGCAGGAGCGAGGGCGCTGGAGTATCCCCGCGACCCGGCCCGCCTCGACCTTGGAGGTCGGCAGGATGCCCTCGGTCTCGTCGTCGATGCGCTCGGCCGAGCCGGTGGCGGTGGCCTCGGTGACCGCGCGGTCGTGGGCGGTCTTGGCGGCCCGGCGCTCCTGGCGGCGGCGCTGCTTGACCACGCGGTAGACGTGCGAGGTGGCCCGGCGCACCTTGATCGCGTCGGGGTGGTCGACGTCGAGCCGGTCCAGTTCCTCCAGCACGCTCAGGCAGACGGCGAGCCGCTCGGGGTCGATACCGGGCCCGTAGACCATCTCGTCCATGGACGCCGAACCGTCCTCTGTCACCGTCATCGCGCTGCCGTTCCCCTGGTCACCCGAGCGGCGCTCCGACTCGCGCCCGCTTTCGAACAGCGAATTTTACGGAGCGCCGGGCCGGTCGGCCAAACCGCCGCCGATTCCGGCCCGTGGATCACCGTCGTCCCGCCTCCTCGGCCGGGCCCGCCGGCACCCGTCGGCGAGCCGCACGGACGGGACCGACGGGACGGACGGCACCGGCGGGACGGGCACGACCGGCGGGACGGGCTGGATGGTCGTACCGGCGGTGCGGCGGGACCGGCCGGCTCCTGGCCGGGTCTCAGCGGTCGCAGACGGACAGCAGGGTCGCCACCTCCGCCGACACCGCCCGCGCGAGGCGGTCCAGGTCCGGTACGGCCCGCGCGTCGGCGACCAGCCCGTAGTGCACGCGCCCGCGGTACGTGGAGATCGCGACCGCGAGGGCCTGCCCGGGGGCGAGCGGGGCCAGCGGGTAGACCTCGGTCAGCTCCTGGCCGCCGAGCCGGAGCCCGAGGCCGGG
>NZ_JACBWZ010001006.1 GCF_013870595.1 Streptomyces sp. WELS2
GTGGTTCAGCTCGGTACGGGCCAGCCGCCGAGGAAGGTGCCCTCCAGGGCGTTGTAGCCGTGCACCCCGCCGCCGCCGAACCCGGCGACCTCGCCCGCCGCGTACAGCCCCTCGACCGGGGCGCCGTCGGTACCGAGGGCCCGGGAGTCCAGGTCGGTCTGGATGCCGCCGAGGGTCTTGCGGGTCAGCACGTGCAGCCGGACGCCGATGAGGGGG
Source organism: Streptomyces sp. WELS2 (assembly GCF_013870595.1). Lineage (GTDB taxonomy): Bacteria > Actinomycetota > Actinomycetes > Streptomycetales > Streptomycetaceae > Streptomyces. The sequence goes on from NZ_JACBWZ010001006.1 coordinate 217, forward strand.
CCCGCGGCGGGATCGAGGATGCGGTGCGGGGCGGCGACCCGGCCGAGCCGGTCGCCGATGTAGCGGCGGGCGTTGCGGATGCCCTGGACCTGGGCGTCCTTGCTGTACGGGTTGGCGATCTGCGCGTCCCGGGCCTCGATCTGGCGGCGCACCCCGGCGGCGTCCAGCAGGGGCTCGCCGGTGAGGGCGTTCATCTTCTCCACGAGCCCTTCCAGGGTGTCCGCGGTGACGAAGTCCTCGCCCTTGTCCAGGAAGGCGCGCACGGGCGCCGGGGCGCCCTTGCCGAGCAGCCGGTCGCGCAGCACGGCCTTGCGGTCCTTGGCGGTGATGTCGGGGTTCTGCTCGGAGCCGGAGAGCGCGAACTCCTTCTCGATGATCTTCCGGGTGAGGACGAACCAGGAGTGGTCGTGGCCGGCGATGTCCTCGGTGGTGCGCAGGTACTCGAGGGTGCCGAGCGTGTCGTAGCCGGGCAGGCAGGGGTCGGGCAGGCGGCGGCCGAGGGCGTCGAGCCAGATGGACGACGGTCCGGGCAGGATGCGGATGCCGTGGCCGGGCCAGATCGGGTCCCAGTTGTGCAGGCCCTCGGTGTAGTGCCACATGCGGTCGCGGTTGACGAGCCGTACGCCGGCCTCGGCACTGATGTCGAGCATGCGGCCGTCGACGTAGGCGGGGACACCGGTGACCATGCGGGCGGGGGGCGTGCCGAGCCGCTCGGGCCAGTACCGGCGGACGATGTCGTGGTCGGCGCCGATGCCTCCGGTGGTCAGGACGACGGCCTGGGCGGTCAGTTCGAAGTCGCCGGCGCGGTCGCGGCCGGAGGCGACGCCGCGCGGGGAGTCGTCGGGCGTGAGGACGGTGCCGCGCACCCCGCGTGCCGTGCCGCCCGCCACGATCAGTTCGTCCACCCGGTGGCGGTGGTGGAAGGTCAGCAGTCCGTCGCGGGCGGCCTGCCGGGCGGAGCGGACGAAGGGTTCGACCACGCCGGTGCCGGTGCCCCAGGCGATGTGGAAGCGGGGCACGGAGTTGCCGTGCCCGTCGGCCCGCAGGTCGCCGCGCTCGGCCCAGCCGACGGTGGGCAGCAGTTCGATGCCGTGCCCGGCGAGCCAGGACCGCTTCTCCCCCGCCGCCCACTCGACGTACGCGCGGGCCCAGCGCACCGCCCAGGAGTCCTCGTCGGCGAGCCGGTCGAAGCGCGCGCTGCCCTGCCAGTCGCTCCAGGCCAGGCCGAAGGAGTCCTTGATGCCGAGGCGGCGCTGCTCGGGCGAGTCGACGAGGAAGAGCCCGCCGAAGGACCAGAACGCCTGGCCGCCGAGGTTGGCGGCGTTCTCCTGGTCGACCAGGGCCACCCGGCGGCCCCGGCTGGTGAGTTCGTGCGCGGCGACGAGCCCGGCGAGGCCCGCTCCGACGACGATGACGTCCGCGTCCATGGTGTGTGTCCTTTCCTCGGGGGTGCTCTCCGGGGGGCTCTGGGGCACTGCGCGGCGGGCCTGGGTAACCCGGGGGCCGCGGCCCCGGGAGTCTCGGCGGGCCTCGGGGTGGATCGAGTGGCCCGGGTGGCTCGGCCCGGGGCTCGGGAGCGCTGTTCGGCCGGCCCGGGCTGCTCGTCGGAAGCGATCCTCGGCGGGCCCCGGGGTGCTCGTCGGCGGGCTCGTTCCGGCGTTAGGACGGGACGCGGCTGCCGTCCGTCAGCAGCGCGGTGAGCAGCCGTGCCAGCCAGGCCCGGGCCGCCTCGACGTCTCGGTCCAGCAGCAGCTGGGCCGCGCTCCCTCGGGTGGTGACGCCACGGTGACGGGCTTGCCCACATCCGTCAGGTTCAT
>NZ_JACBWZ010001007.1 GCF_013870595.1 Streptomyces sp. WELS2
GCCGACCACGTCGTGCAGTTCGGGCCGCTCCCCGCCGCGCGCTGCCCGACAGCCCCGCCTACGCCATCTACACCTCCGGCTCCACCGGCCGCCCCAAGGGCGTCGTCGTCCCGCACGCCAACGTCGTCCGGCTGTTCACCCGCACCCGGGACTGGTTCGGCTTCGGCCCCGACGACGTGTGGACGCTGTTCCACTCCTACGCCTTCGACTTCTCGGTGTGGGAGCTGTGGGGCCCGCTGCTGCACGGCGGCCGGCTCGTGATCGTCCCCGAGGACACCGCCCGCTCCCCGGAGGACTTCCTGCGCCTGCTCGCCGACGAGCGGGTCACCGTGCTCAACCAGACCCCGTCCGCCTTCTACCCGCTGATCCGCGCCGACGCCGAACTCCCCGAGGTGAGCCGGAGGCTGGCGCTGCGCACGGTGGTGTTCGGCGGCGAGGCGCTGGACGTCGCACGGCTCGCCGGCTGGTACGCCCGCCACCCGGACACCGCGCCCCGCCTGGTGAACATGTACGGCATCACCGAGACCACCGTGCACGTCACCTACGCCCCGCTGGACGCCCCGGCGGCCCGCGCCGGCACCGCGAGCCCCATCGGCACCGGCATCCCCGACCTCAGGCTGTACGTCCTCGACGGCCGCCTGAAGCCGGTACCGCCCGGCGCCGTCGGCGAACTCTTCGTCGCCGGCGAGGGCCTGGCCCGCGGCTACCTGGGCCGCCCCGGACTCACCGCCACCCGCTTCCTCGCCGACCCGTTCGGCCGCCCCGGCACCCGCATGTACCGCACCGGCGACCGGGCCCGCTGGCGGGCCGACGGCACCCTGGAGTACCTCGGCCGCGCCGACCAGCAGGTGAAGATCCGCGGCTACCGCATCGAGCCCGGCGAGATCGAGGCCGCCCTGCACCGCCACCCGGGCGTGGGCGCGGCCACCGTCGGCGTGTACGAGGACGCCGCCGGCACCCGCCGCCTCGTCGCCCACGTCGTCGGCACCGGCACCGGCGACCGCGCCGTGCCGCCCCCGTCCGCCGCCGAACTCCGCGCCCACCTCACGGGACTGCTGCCCGCGCACATGGTGCCGGCCGCCTATGTCCCGCTGCCTGCGCTGCCGCTCACCGCCAACGGCAAGCTCGAGTGAGGAACTGGCCGAACGGGTGGCACGCTTCACTCTCGAGGGTGGCAAGCGCACGCGCGCCCGGCTGCTGTGGTGGGCCTTCCGGGCCTGTGCCGGCCGGGATGCGGCGTCCGCGGGGGTGGTCCTGCGGATCGGGGGCGCCCTGGAGCTGCTCCAGACGTGCGCGCTCGTCCACGACGACGTGATGGACCGGGCCGTACTGCGGCGTGGCCGGCCCGCGCTGCACAAGGATCTGGCCGACCGGTACGCCGGCCGGGTCGGGCCCGAGCGGGCGGGGCGGTTCGGGCATTCGGCGGCGGTCCTCGCCGGGGACCTCGCGCTGGCCTGGGCCGACGACCTGATGGCGGAGACACCGCTGGCGCCGGGGACGGCGGAGGTGGTGCGACGGCTGTGGAGCGACATGCGCACGGAGATGGTGGCGGGCCAGTACCTGGACGTACAGGGCCAGATCACCGAGGCGCGGTCGCTGCCCCGGGTGCTGCGCGCCGCCTGTCTGAAGAGCGCCCTGTACTCGGTCGAGCGGCCCCTGGCCCTGGGGGCCGCCGTGGCGGGCGCCGACGAGGTGACGCTGCGCCGGCTGGGCGACGCCGGGCGCTGTGTCGGCATGGCCTTCCAGCTGCGCGACGACTTGGACGACGTCTTCGGGGACCCGCGGGTGACCGGGAAGGCGTGCGGCGACGACATCCGGGAGGGCAAGCCCACCTATCCGGTCGCGGTCGCCCGCGCGCGGGCAAAGGCGGCCGGCGACGGGGCCGCGCTCGCCGTGCTGGACCGGTGGCTCGGTGACCCGGCCCTCACCGAGCGCGGCCTGGACGAGGTGCGGGACGTGCTGGTGGCGACGGGCGCGCGCGCCACCGTGGAGGCCGAGGTCGACCGGCTGGCGGCGCGGGGGCTGCGGCCC
>NZ_JACBWZ010001008.1 GCF_013870595.1 Streptomyces sp. WELS2
GGCTGGATCGCCACCACCGACCACAAGCGCGTCGGCCTGCTCACCGCCGCCACCTCCCTGGTGCTCCTGCTGCTCATGGGCGTCCTCGCGCTGCTGATGCGCGGCCAGCTCGCCCGCCCCGAGGAGACCTTCCTCGGCCCCCACCTGTACGACCAGGTCTTCACCGTCCACGGCTCCGGGATGATCTACCTGGTCATGACGCCGTTCGCACTCGGCCTCGGCGTCTACCTGGTCCCGTTGCAGACCGGCGCACCCGGCATCGCCCTGCCCCGGCTGACCCTCCTCGGCTACTGGCTCTACGCGTTCGGCGCCCTCACCCTGCTCACCGGCTTCGCCACCCCGACCGGAGCACACGCCGCCGGCTGGTTCTCCTACCCGCCGCTGGCCGACGCCGAGTACTCGCCGGGCACCGGCAGCGACCTGTGGATCGTGGGCGTGTTCCTCGCCGTCACCGGGGCGATCCTGCAGGGCTGGGCGGTGCTGTGGACCATCCTGCGCCGCCGCACCCGGGGCATGACCATGCTGCGGCTGCCCGTGTTCTGCTGGGCCATGATCGCCACCTGTCTGATGGTCATCGGCGCCTTCCCGGCCCTGCTCGCCGCGCTCACCCTGCTGGCCGCGGGCCGCGCCGACGCCTCGGTGTTCGCGTCCAACACATGGAACATCGGCTACCAGCACCTCTTCTGGTTCTACGGGCACCCCGTCGTGTACGTGATGTTCTTCCCGTACCTCGCCGCCGTCGCCGAGGTGCTCGCGGTGTTCTGCGGGCGCCGCTTCTTCGGCTACCGGGGCACCGTGCTGTCCCTGCTGGTGTTCGCCGCCCTCTCCATGAGCGTGTGGGGCCACCACATGTTCGCCACCGGCCAGGCGGCCAACGACTACTACTCCCTGACCTCCATCGCCCTGCTCGTCCCCGCCGGCGTGGAGTACTTCGGCATGCTCGGCACCGTCCTCGGCGCCCGGCCCCGGCTGCGCACCCCGATGCTGTTCGCTCTCGCCTTCATCCCGCAGTTCCTGATCGGCGGCCTCACCGGGATCATGGTGGGCACCCCGGTGATCGACTACCACGTCACCGACAGCTACTTCGTGGTGGCCCACCTGCACTACGTACTGTTCGCGGGCAGCGCCTTCGGCCTGTTCGCCGCCGTCTACTACTGGTTCCCCAAGGTCACCGGCGTGCTGCTGGACGAGGGCATGGGACGGCTGCACTTCTGGCTGCTGGTCGTCGGCACCAATCTGACCTTCCTGCCGATGTTCGCCCTCGGCTACCTCGGCATGCCGCGCCGGGTGTCCACCTACGCCGCCTTCGACGGCTTCGGCACCCTCAACCTGCTCGCCGGGATCGGCGCGGCCTTCCTCGCCGCCGGCATGGCGGTGTTCGTGGTCAACGTGCTGCGCACCCTGCACGCCCGCCGCCTGGGCCGGGCCCGCCCGGCCGGCGACGACCCGTGGGACGGGCACACCCTGGAGTGGGCCACCCCGTCCCCGCCGCCGCGCCTGAACTTCCCGGCGGACCGCCCGCTGCCGCCCGTCACCAGCTTCGCCCCGCTGCTGGACCTCAAGCGCCGGGAGGGCAGCCGCGCATGAGACGGCATCCGTCCGCCGTGGTCGTCGCGGGCTGGGCGCTGCTCAACGGCGTCCTCCTCGCCGTCCTCGCGGTCTACGGCGAGAGCCCGCTGGTGTACTGGCTGTGGGGCGGCGTCGTCCTGGTCCTCGCCCTCGCCGCCGGAGCCGTGCTGCTGTCCTCCCGTTCGGCGCCCGACCAGCACGTCCGCTACCGGATCCCGGACCGGGGCGCGGGCGCGGTCCTGCCCGCCGCGACCGGCCTGCTGCTGGTCGCCCTGGGCTTCGTCTACGGCCACTGGCTGCTGTGCGTCGCCGTGCCCCTGCTGGGCGTCTCGGCCGCGCTCGCGGTACGCGGCACCACGGCCCGGGAAAGGTGAGGGGGCCGTGCATTCCGCTGACGCGTCGGTCGCGGTGACGGCCGCTCCGGCGCTCCTGGTCGCCGCGGTGATCCCGGCCGCCGTCC
>NZ_JACBWZ010001009.1 GCF_013870595.1 Streptomyces sp. WELS2
ACCGCGTGGAGGTCATCGGCTCCCAGCCGCTCGCCCCGACCTTCATCGGGAAGGCGGTTCCGCCGTCCCGATGAAGGTCGGGGCGAGCACGGCCCCCACGGCCGCCGTGGCGGCGAGCACGGTGGCCGACGGCGGCGCGGCGCCGGGCGGAACGGTCGGCTACGGCGGACGATGACGCGGCGGGAGCGCCCCGGGCACCTTGGGCCCGGGGCGCTCCGCCGTGTTCGCCGGGGTGGACGCCCCGCCACCTTGCGGACGTTTTCCCTTCCGCGGCCGGAACCGGCTGGCACACTGTAACTACTAGTATGTAAAGTGATCGCATGAACACCTCGGAACGACTGATCGAGTCCACCCGTGAGCTGTTGTGGGAGCGCGGGTACGTGGGCACCAGCCCCAAGGCGATCCTGGAGCGCTCGGGAGCGGGCCAGGGCAGCATGTACCACCACTTCAAGGGCAAGCCGGACCTCGCCCTGGCCGCGATCCGGCGTACCGCCACCGAACTGCGGGCCACCGCCGAGGCCCTGCTCGGCGGGCCGGGCACGCCGTACGAACGGATCGAGGCGTATCTGCTGCGCGAGCGCGATGTGCTGCGCGGCTGCCCGGTCGGCCGGCTGACCATGGATCCGGAGGTGATCGCGAGCGACGAACTGCGCGCGCCCGTGGACGAGACGATCGCCGCGATCCGGGACCGGATCGCCGAGCTCGTCGAAGAGGGCAAGCGGCAGGGGCAGTTCGCGCCGGAGCTGGACGGCACGGAGATCGGCGCGGCCGTGCTCGCGACCGTGCAGGGCGGCTATGTGCTCGCCCGCGCCTCCGGCTCCCCCGCCGCCTTCGACGCCGGTGTGCGCGGCCTGCTCGCACTGCTCGCCCCCCCGGACCCACGAAGCCCACGAAGCCCACGGAACCCACGGAACCCACTGAATCCCCGCAACCCCCCAACCCGCCCGACAGGAGAAACGAGTCACGTGTACATCACCAGGCGCCGGCCCGACACCCGGCAGGGTCCGGCGGACACCTTCACCGGCGCGGTCTGGCTGGACGAGATAGCCGCCCCCGCCGCCCCGTCCCGGCTGCGCATGTTCAACGTCCACTTCGCACCGGGCGCGCACACGGCCTGGCACACGCATCCGCACGGGCAGGTGCTGCACGTCCTGGAGGGCGAGGGCCTGGTGGGGCGGGCGGGCGGCGAGGTGGAGGAGATCCGCGCGGGCGACACGGTGTGGATCGAGCCGGGCGAACGGCACTGGCACGGCGCCGGGCCGCGCACCTTCATGACCCACCTCGCTGTCGTGGAGGCCGCCGAGGACGGCACGACGGCCGAGTGGCACGCGCACGTGTCCGACTACCCCGCCTGAGAAGGGATGCGAGAAGTGCACGCGATGCAGTACGAGTTCACCCTGCCCGCCGGCTACGACATGGGACTCGTCCGCTCCCGGGTCGCCCGCGTCGGGCATCTGCTGGACGACTGGGACGGCCTGGGCGTCAAGGCGTATGTGATGCGCGAGCGCGGGGTGAACGGCTCGCCGGTGAACCAGTACGGGCCGTTCTACTTGTGGAACACCGTGGAGGGCATGAACAGGTTCCTGTGGGACGGGGCCTTCCAGGGGCCGGTCGACGACTTCGGCCGGCCGGCGGTCCGGCAGTGGACCGGTCTGGCCTTCGAGGAGGGCACCGCGACCGCCTCCGCGCCGGCGTACGCCGTGCGTCGGCGCCGACCGGTGCCGGAGGGCGTGGAGCTGGCGTCGTTCATGGCGGACGCGGTGGCCGGGACGGAGAGGCTGGCGGCGGCGGACGGTGCGGTGCTCGCGGCGGCGGCCGTGGACACGCGTGCCTGGGAGGTCGTGCACTTCTCCCTCTGGGAGCACGACGACCCCGAGGCGGACGGGGACCTCTTCGAGGTGCTGCACCTGTCCGCGCCCGGCCGCGACCGGCTCCCGCGCGGGCGGCAGTGGTGAGGCGCGTCCGTACGGTCCTCGGCGACATCCGGCCCGAGGAGCTGGGCGTGTGCGACGCGCACGAC
>NZ_JACBWZ010000101.1 GCF_013870595.1 Streptomyces sp. WELS2
GTCAGCCGGCGCTCTCCGGGCCGACGGCGGCGGGGGCGTCCGCCGGGCAGGAGCCGCCGCCGGCCGGCAGTGTGCCGTAGAGCAGGAAGTCGTTGATCGTATGGTGCACGCACATGGAAGAGGAGTACCCGGTGTGGCCCTCGCCCTTGTTGTCCAGCACCACCGCCGAGGGGCCCAGCCGGCGGGCGGTCTCCACGGTCCACCGGTACGGCGTCGCAGGGTCCCCGCGCGTGCCCACGAGCAGCATCTTCGCCGTGTGCACGTCCTTGACCCGCTCGCGGATGAAGTCGGTGCCCTTGGGCCGGCCGTAGCACAGCGGCAGCTGGGTGAGCCGGTAGCGGCCGAAGACCGGTGAGGCGTGGTCGGCGGCCACGGCGGCGATCAGGATGCCGGCGACGGTCACGCCCGCCGCTCCGGCGACCATGGCCCACAGCAGGGGCCCGGTGTGCGTCCCGGCGGAGCGGACGCTGAAGAGCACCGCGGCTCCGGCGCCGAGCGCGACCGCGAGGGGCGGCAGGACGGCGAGCCGCATCAACTGGGGCCGTATGTGCGTCTCGGGCAGTGCGGGAGCGGGTCGGGCGACCGGCCGCCCGTGCCGGCCGCCCTCGCGACGGTCGGCGCGGGTGGCCGGCGCTCGGAGGTGAGACATCTGCGTCCTCGTACTGGTCCGTCGGGCTTGTGGTCCTCGTGCGGTGCGCGCTGCGGGCATGCGTCGATGCGGGCACGCGTCATCGCGGCGTCGGCCGACGGCACCGGGGAATCCGGCCGCACGCCACCCGACGGACACTCACAGTAGTTGTCCGCGCATCCTGCGTGGTGGGCACTTGACAAAGTCCCCCGCGGAGCGTCCCGCTCTGGTATGAGGAGCCGTACGACAGACCGATAACCCGGCCGACATTGCCCCGGACGGGGGCGAAAGAGAGCGGTGCGACCTGGTCGGAAGCGATCAGAAAGCAAAACCAGGGGTGGCGGGCCGATCCGACCCGCCACCCCCAGTCGAGTGTGAACGCACGAACGTCAGTACGCCTCGGCCGCCCGCCCAGCCGCCTCCTGCACGAGGACCGCCCAGGCGGATGTCACCGAGAGTGGTCGCCTTGGCCTGGAATCCTCGGCGCCGAACGGCGGCCCCGCTCAGCCTCGTACGGGCGGTTCCGCCACGAGCGCGCCGGCCGCGCGCCAGGTGCGCCGGACCTCGCCCGAGACGTGCCGCCACCAGGCCTCCGCCGGCAGTTTGCCGGCGGGTTCGAAGGGCTCGCCGGGGCGGGGCAGGGCCACCGCCTGCCCGGCCTCCTCGGCGGCCTCCTTGGTCCACTCGCCCGGTTCGGCCCACGGGTGCGGGGCGAGGTTGAAGGTGCCCCAGTGGATCGGCAGCAGCACGCCGTGCGGCGCCCCGCCCTGGAGGTCGAGGTGGGCGCGCAGGCCTTCCTCCGGCGTCATGTGGATGTCGCGCCAGAACTCGCTGTACGCCCCGATCTGGATCATCGTGGCGTCGAACGGGCCGTGCGCGGCGCCGATCTCCCGGAAGCCGTCGAAGTAACCGGTGTCGCCACTGTGGTAGATCCGGTGCTCCTCGCCGACGACGGCCCAGGACGCCCAGAGGGTGTGCTGGGTGTTGCGCAGGCCCCGGCCGCAGAAGTGGCGGGCCGGGGTGGCGGTGAGGGTGAGTCCGCCGATCCGGGTGGACTCGTGCCAGTCCAGTTCGCGCAGCCGGTCGGGGGAAACGCCCCAGTGCTCCAGGTGGGCGCCGACGCCGAGCGGCACGGCGAACAGGGTGTCGGTGCCGGCCAGCGCCTTGATGGTGGGCAGGTCCAGGTGGTCGTAGTGGTCGTGCGAGATGACGACGACGTCGACCGGGCCGAGCGCGGCCAGTGGCAGCGGGACCGGATGCAGCCGCCTGGGACCGGCGAAGGGGAACGGGGAGCAGCGCTCGCCCCAGACGGGGTCGAACAGCACGCGGTGGCCGTCGATCTCGGCGAGCACGCTGGAGTGGCCCGTCCAGGTCAGCCGCAGCCCGGTGGCGGGCGGCTCGGCCAGGTCGGCGAAGGTGGTGGGGTGCACCGGGACGGTGCCCCGGGGGGAGCGCAGCGGCCGGGTGTCCTTGTCGAGGAACACCTTGGCGAGGTCCAGTGGCGAGGCGCTCGGCCGGGTGCGGGCGGGGCCGCCGGGGTTCTGGAAGACGCCGTCCTTGAAGTGCGGCGAGCGGCGGATGCGTGCCAGGCGGGCGCCGCCCGGTTCCGCTCCGAACGCGGCGGGCCGCAGGGCGCGCGGCCCGGAGCCCGGAGAACGCAGACCGGTCACGGTACCTCCTGGTGGAGTGGGGTGAGGCCCTCCATTATGGTCGGCACCTCCGACAGCCCGGGCGGAGCGGGTCGCGCCCGCACACCACTCCGTCGCCGAGGGCCTGTTGGGCTCCTGCGGTTGCGGGGGCGGCCGGCCGGGCCCCGCGGACGAACCGGCGTGCGGCCGGCGTCGCACCCGGACGGTGGTCCCGGTGCGGCGCGCGGAGCGGGCGGACGGTGGCCTCGCTTCGCGAACCGGGCCTGGAAAAAGGCAAGTTGTCCCGACGGCGAGGGACGCGGGCCGCGTCCCGGGCCGCCTGTGCGGGGCGGTCCGGGGCGCGGTCGGCGGCCTCGGGCCGCACGGGCGAGCGGTGTCAGGCCACGGAGGCGATGCGCATCTTGATGTCGTCCGGCGAGAGCGTGCCCTTGGCGGTCACGTGGTCGCCGGAGGACTCGCCGCGCAGCCGGCGCCCGATCCAGGGCACGAGGAACTCGCGCGCCCAGTGGACGTCGTCGCGGCGGACCTCCAGGGTGCCCCGGGGCGGCAGCGGCGGCCACGGCTGCTCGGGGTCGGCCGGTACGTCCAGGCCGAGGACCTGTCCGGCCCGCAGCGCCACCCGCGTGTGCCCCTCGGGCGACAGGTGCAGGCGGTCGCTGTCCCAGGCCCGGCGGTCCTGCACGGACTTCAGGGACCACAGGTCGAGCACGGGGCAGCCGTAGCGGTCGGCGATGGCGCGGACGTGCCCGTTGTACGTGGCGATCTTGCCGCGCAGGTGCTTGAGCACGGGCACGCCCCGGGTGTCGAAGCCGGTCGTCACCATCACCGTGCCGGCGGCCGCGGTCAGCCGGGCCACGGCCCGTTCGAAGCGCTCGGCCACCTCGTCGGGGTCGGTGCCCGGACGGATGATGTCGTTGCCCCCGGCGCAGAAGGAGACCAGGTCGGGTGCCAGGTCGACGGCCTTGGGGACCTGGTCGGCCACGATCTGGTCGAGCAGCTTCCCGCGCACGGCGAGGTTGGTGTATTGGAAGTCGCCCTCGGGACGCCGGTCGGCGAGCAGCACCGCGAACCGGTCGGCCCAGCCCACGAACGCCCCGTCGGGCCCGGGATCGCCGACGCCCTCGGTGAAGCTGTCCCCCACCGCCACGTACGACCCGATCACTGATCTGCTGTCACTCTTCGAATCGTCTGCCACGTCGGACCATGATTCACCTTCGGATGTGACCTACGCGACCGTAGGCAGGGGTTGACGAACGGTGAGATGAGCCACTCTTAAAGAGTTTGCAATCCAGGAATAAAGACGGCTTGAACCGGTGGATCCGGTTTCCTCCGGGCGCTTCACATGCGGCGCAACCGGAGGACCGTCGCGTCCAAGTCGCCCTTGAGCCCGGTGTGCAGGCCGTGGTGCAGCAGGACCGCACCCCGGTACACTTCGCCCGTTTCGCGGCATTCGTACGAAGCCGTCGGGTCGAGTCCGCGCAGCCGCACCGCCGGCACCGGCTCGCCGTAGTGCTGCGCCTGAAGCCAGGCGAGGACGACGGTCTCCTCGCCCCGGAGGTACTGGACGGCGCTCAGGCCGCCCGTCGGGGGCCGCAGCCGGTACAGCTCGCCGTGCTGCACGAGCGGCCGGATCTCCTTGTAGAGTTCCACCCACCGCCGGGCCTCGGCCCGTTCCTCCGGACTCCACCGCGTGAGGTCCCCGCCGACCCCGAGCACGCCCGCCATGGCGCTGACGAACCGGAAGCGCAGCGAGCTGGCCCGCCCGTTGAGCTGGGTGTTGGGGCTGTCGGTGACCCAGGCCGCCATCACGCGCGCGGGATGGAGCTGGGTGAAGCCGTGCTGGATGGCGAGCCGGTCCAGCGGGTCGGTGTTGTCGGAGGTCCACACCTGGTCGGTGCGGGCGAGCACTCCGAGGTCGATCCGGCCGCCGCCGCCCGAGCAGGACTCGAAGGCGACCTGCGGGTGGGCCGCCCGCAGCCGGTCCAGCAGGTCGTACAAGGCGCGCACATGGTCCACCCACAGGCGCTGCGGGTAGGGTTCCCCGGGCCAGCCGGCGTCGGTGAAGCAGCGGTTGAAGTCCCACTTCACGTAGTCGATCGGGGCGCTGGAGAGCAGGGCGTCCAATTGCTCCCACAGGTATCGCCGGACGTCCTCGCGGGCCAGGTTGAGGACGAGCTGGTTGCGCAGTTCCGTGCGCTTGCGGCCGGGGTGGTGCTGCACCCAGTCGGGGTGGGCGCGGTACAGCTCGCTGTCCGGGTTGACCATCTCCGGCTCGACCCAGATCCCGAACCGCATGCCGAGCGCGTGCACGTGGTCGGCGAGGGGCTTCAGGCCGCGCGGGAAGCGGTCGGGGCTGGGCGTCCAGTCGCCGAGGCCGGCGCGGTCGCTGGTGCGGGCGCCGAACCAGCCGTCGTCCACGACGAAGAGCTCGACGCCGATCTCGGCGGCCCGGCGGGCGAGGGCGGCCTGCTGCTCCTCGGAGATGTCGAAGTACGTCGCCTCCCAGGAGTTGAACAGCACGGGCCGGTCCCGTTCGGCGTCCGGGATGACGTGGGCGCGCTGGTAGGCGTGCCAGGCACGGCTCGCGCCGCCGAAGCCGCCGTCGCTCCACAGGCCCGCGAAGACCGGGGTGGTGTACGACTCCCCGGGCGCCAGGAGCAGCAGGCCGGAGTCGTCGTGTCCGGCGCCGCCGGTGATCTGCACGCGCGCGTCCGGGAGTTGGGCGACGGCGATGCGCCAGGAGCCGGACCAGCCGAGCGCGCAGCCGTAGACCTCGCCGCGCTCCTCGGTGGCGTCGGTGTCGAGGGCGACCCAGGGCAGGTGCTGGTGGCCGGTGTGGCCGCGGCGGCTGCCGATGACCTTCTCGCCATAGGTGAGGGGCGCGGTGGTGAGCCGGGACTCGGCGGCCCACCGGCCGTGCAGCTGGGACAGCCGCCAGCCCTCGCGGTCGGGCAGCGTCCAGGTGGCCGCGTCGGCGCGCAACAGCTCCACGGGCTCGGGGCCGCCGTTGGCGACGGTCACCCAGCGCTCGACCACGTCACCGCGCATCCGGTAGTGCAGCGTGACACCCACGCCGTCGTCGTCGAACCGCAGCCGCAGCGTGCCGTCCTCCACGTCGTACGACACGAACCGCCACTCGGTGCCGCGGCGCCGGCCGGTGCGCACGGACAGGGCGGGGCGGACGAAGCGGGGCCCGCCCTCGACGGGGTACTCCTCGCGGCCGTCGAGCGGGGACTCGAAGGGCCAGGGGCCGGGCAGCGGACGCTTCGCCAGCGCCTCGGCGTCGGCGAGCGCGATCGGCGGCCCCCAGTGCAGGTGGAGCAGTTCACCGGCGTCGGTGAGATGCAGGGCGTAACCGCTGCCGGGGCCCGACAGCAGCCAGGTACGGCCGTCTTCGGCGATGTCCACCATCGAGACCTCACAGGGGTCAACAGTTCCGCTCAAGGCTCAACATCATCGAGGGGTTCGGGCCCGTCTGACAATGCCTGTGGATAACTCATTGCCCGAGGAAATCGATGCCGTATGGTCGATCTCAGTGCCCGCCGGCGAGCCGCGACGGCGGGGAACGACCGGGAGGAGCCCCCGTGACGCAGCAGGTCCCGTCGACCGAGCCGGAGCTGGCAGGAGTGCGCAATTTCCGTGACGTGGGCGGGCTGCCGACCGTGGACGGGCGGCGGGTGCGCCACGGAGTACTGTTCCGCAGCGGGCACCTCGCGCACGCGACCGAGGAGGACGCGGCCTTCCTCGCCTCTCTGGGGCTGCACACGATCTTCGACTTCCGCAACGCGGCCGACCAGAAGCTGGAGGGACCCGATGTCGACCTGCCCGGCGTGCGGAATGTGAACCTGCCGCTGAGCGACCCGGCGGACGGCGCCGAGTTCTGGAGGATGGTCCGCGAGGGCGACCTCGACCAGCTGCGCGCGATCCTCGACGACGGCAAGGGGGCGGCCCGGATGATCGCCTCCTACCGGGCGATGGTCAGGCACCGCACCGCCGAGCACTCCCGGGTGCTGCACGCGCTCGCCGACGACAGCGTCCCCGCGCTGATGCACTGCGCGGCCGGCAAGGACCGCGCGGGCGTGTCCATCGCCGTCACGCTGCTCGCCCTGGGTGTGGAGCGCGAGGCGATCGTGTCCGACTACCTGGAGTCCGGCGCCCGGCACCGCCGCTACAAGGTCCGGCGCAGCGGCAGCGCGGAGACGGCGTACACGCCGGAGGTGATGGAGCTGCTGGACCCGCTCTTCGACGCTCGCGCGGAGTACCTTCAGGCCGCGTTCGCGAGCATCGAGGAGACCTGGGGCGACGTCGACGCCTATCTCACGCAGGGCCTCGGGTTCGCTCCCGAGGCGCGTGCGCGGCTGCGCGAGCGCCTGCTGGACTGAGGCGGGCCCGAAAGCGGTCAGCCCTTGCCGCCCACCGCGAACAGCAGGTAGAGGAAGGCGGCCAGGACGTGCCCGAGGGCGATGTAGATGATCAGCCGGATCCACAGGGAACGGGGGAACTTGGTCTCGAAGTTGCTCATGGCAGCTCTCCGGTCGGCGAGCCCAGGCACAGCGCGGCCGTGGGGCTCTGCAGCAGGGTGTGGACGAACAGCAGCTCCACGCCGTCGTGGTCGTCGGCGGCGAGGCGGTGCGGGGTGAGCGAGTCGAAGTGCGCGCTGTCGCCGGGACCGAGCAGGTGCGCGGTGTCCCCGAGCCGCAGCCGCAGCCGTCCCTGAAGGACGTAGAGCCACTCCTCACCGGGGTGGACGCGCACGATGTCGCTCTGGGAGCCGTAGGGCACCCGCACCCGCAGGGCCTGCATGCCACGGCCGGGCGCCCCGGCCTGGACGTACGTCCAGCCGCCCGCCCTGGTCGGTTCCATGTCGGCGGCGCGCACGATCGCGTCCCGGTCGGCGACCGTCTCGCCGAGCAGTTCGGAGACGGTCGTACCGTAGATACGGGCGAGCGCGAGGAGCATCGGCAGCGACGGCTGCCGGTGTCCGGTCTCCAGGCGGGAGAGATGGGCCGGGGAGAGACCGGCGGAGCGGGCCGCGGCTTCCAGGGTGAGGCCGGCGCGCCGGCGCAGAGCGCGCAGCTGGGGCGCGACGGCGGGCAGGCCTCCGTCCGCAGCCGCCGGCGGCACGGCGTCTGAGGCGTTCATGCCTCCATTGAGCCCCACCTTTGCCCGTGGGGCAATTTTCTTGCCTGGGAGGCAAAAGCGGGGCGCCCGGGCGTTCACCGCCGTCGGCGCCCCGCCTTCCGGGCGGCCGTCAGCGGTTGGCCACGGCCTGCTTGATCAGGGTCTTGCCGAAGTCCCACATCAGGCCGCCGCCGCTGTGCGCGTCGTCCATGACCGCGGTGAAGGCGTCCACGAACCGGTCCACGTCGGCCTCGTCGATGACCAGCGGCGGAATGAGCTTGATCACCTCCAAGTGGTCGCCGGAGACCTGGGTGAGGATCCGGTGCTTCTGCAGCAGCGGTACGACGACCATCTGGGCGAACAGGCCCTTGCGGGCCGCCTGGAGCATGGTCCAGCGGCCGCGCAGCTTCAGCGAGGACGGCTTGCCGAACTCGATGCCGATCATCAGGCCCCGGCCGCGTACGTCGGCGAGCAGCTCGTACGTGTCGATCAGCGCGGTCAGCCGGGACTTCAGCAGCTCACCGGTGCGCCGCACACCGGCGACGATCTGCTCGTTCTCCATGACCGACAGCACGGCCAGGCCGCACGCCATCGCCTGGGCGTTGGAGCCGAAGCTCGCCGAGTGCACCAGCACGCGGTCCATGGACGAGTAGACCTTCTTGAAGATCCACTCCTTGCCGAGGGTGGCGCCCACCGGCACATAGCCGCCGGACAGGGCCTTGGCCACGCACACCAGGTCCGGTTCGACGCCGTCCTCGTGCTGGTAGGCGTAGAAGTCGCCGGTGCGGCCGAGGCCGGTCTGCACCTCGTCGGCGATGAGCAGCGCCTTGTGCTTGTGCAGCAGTTCCTGCGCGGCCCGCAGATAGCCGGGGGGTGCCTCGTGGACGCCCTTGCCCTGGATCGGCTCCACGATCAGCGCGGCCACGTCGCCCTTCCTCAACTCCCGGGCGAGGGCGTCCAGATCGCCGAGGGGGATGGCGGTGTCGGGCAGCAGCGGGGCGAACCCGTCGCGGAAGCCGTCCTCGCCGTTGACCGACAGCGAGCCGGTGGTCAGTCCGTGGAAGGCGTGGTCGCAGTACAGGACACGGGGCTTGCCGGTGGCGTACCGGGCGAACTTCAGGGCCGTCTCGACCGCTTCGGTGCCGCTGTTGCCGAAGAACACCCGGTCCAGGTGCGGGCTGTGGGCGAGGAGCCGTTCGGCGAGCAGGCCGGGCAGCGGCTGACAGTCGAAACGGGTGAGGTCGGCGAGATCGAGGTCCAGGACGTCGTGCAGCGCCTTGCGGACGACCGGGTGGTGGCGGCCCAGGCCCATCACACCGAACCCGGCGAGCATGTCCAGGTAGTCGTTGCCGTCCGCGTCGAAGAAGTGCGCTCCCTCGGCACGCTCGTAGACCTTGTCGAAGCCGATGGTGTGCAGCATCCGCGGCAGCTGCGGGTTGAGGTGCCTGGCGTGCAGCTCGTAGCGTTCGGCTCCGCGCTCGGCGAGCAGGGCGCCGAGGTCGAACTCGGTGGTCATTCACTCTCCTTGACTGTGCCGCCGACTTCCTTGACGGCCAGACTCGCGCTGATCCGCCCGGCGATCTCGACGGGGGTGAGGCCTATGTCGGCCAGCACCTCGCTGCGCTTGGCGTGCGCGAGGAACTGCTCGGGGATGCCGAACCGCCGTACCGGCACGTCCACGTCGGCGTCGCCGAGGGCCAGCGCGACGGCCGAACCGACGCCGGCGGCGCGGCTGTTGTCCTCCACCACGGCCACCAGGCGGTGTCCGGCGGCGAGTCCGGGCAGCGCCGGGTCGACGGGTTTGACCCAGCGCGGGTCGACCACCGTGCAGCCGATGCCGCGGGCCTCGAGCAGTTCGGCGGTCTGCAGGCACACCGTGGCCATCACGCCGACGGCCACCAGCAGCACCTCGGGGCGTTCGGCCCGGTGCAGGACGTCCATGCCGCCGACCCGGTCGACGGCGGGGACGCGCGGACCGGCGGTCTCCTTGGGGAAGCGGACCAGCGTGGGCGCGTCGTCCACGGCGACCGCCTCGCGCAGCTGGGCGCGCAGCTGGTCGGCGTCGCGCGGCGCGGCGATCCTGAGGCCGGGGACGACCTGGAGGATGGACATGTCCCACATCCCGTTGTGGGAGGCGCCGTCGGTACCGGTGACACCGGCCCGGTCCAGCACGAACGTGACCCCGCAGCGGTGCAGGGCGACGTCCATCAGCAACTGGTCGAAGGCCCGGTTGAGGAAGGTGGCGTAGACGGCGACGACCGGGTGCAGTCCGCCGGTGGCGAGCCCGGCCGCGGAGACCGCCGCGTGCTGTTCGGCGATGCCGACGTCCCAGACGCGGTCGGGGAAGCGTTCGGCGAACTTGGCGAGGCCGACGGGATGCAGCATGGCCGCCGTGATCGCCACGACGTCCTCGCGCTCCTCCCCGATCCGGACGATCTCCTCGCCGAACACCGAGGTCCACGAAGGGCCCTTGGACGGGGCGAGGGGCTCGCAGGTGAGCGGGTCCATCACGCCCACGGAGTGGAAGTGGTCCTCCTCGTGCGCGAGGGCGGGTTCGTAGCCGCGGCCCTTCTCGGTGAGGCAGTGGACCAGGACGGGGCCGTGGAAGCGTTTGGCGCGGCGCAGCGCCGACTCGACGGCCTTGACGTCGTGGCCGTCGATCGGGCCGAGGTACTTCAGGCCCAGGTCCTCGAACATGCCCTGCGGGGCGAAGGCGTCCTTGAAGCCCTTCTTCGCGCCGTGCAGGGACTCGTAGAGCGTGTTGCCGACGACCGGGGTGCGCTGGAGCACCTCCTTGCCCCAGGCGAGGACCTTCTCGTAGCCGTCGGTGGTACGCAGTGTGGCCAGGTGGTTGGCCAGGCCGCCGATGGTGGGGGCGTAGGAGCGTTCGTTGTCGTTGACGACGATGATCAGCGGCCGGTCCCGGGCGGCGGCGATGTTGTTCAGTGCCTCCCAGGCCATGCCGCCGGTCAGGGCGCCGTCGCCGATGACGGCGACCACATGGCCCTTCTCCCCCTGCACCTGGTTGGCCTTGGCCAGGCCGTCGGCCCAGCCGAGCGCCGTGGAGGCGTGGCTGTTCTCGATGACGTCGTGCTCGGACTCCTCGCGCGAGGGGTAGCCGGACAGTCCGCCCTTGCCGCGCAGCTTCGAGAAGTCCTGACGTCCGGTCAGCAGCTTGTGGACGTAGGACTGGTGGCCGGTGTCCCACAGAATGCGGTCGACCGGTGACTCGAAGACCCGGTGGAGCGCGATGGTGAGTTCCACCACGCCCAGGTTGGGCCCGAGGTGACCACCGGTCCTCGACACCGCGTGCACCAGGAACTCACGTATTTCTCCGGACAGTTCCCCGAGTTCCGCCTCGGACAGCGCCTTCAGGTCTCGTGGTCCCCGGATGTTTTCCAGAATGGTCACTCTCGGGCCCCCTCTCTTGCGTGCCTTGCCTCAACTCACCTGGTCCGACGGGCTCTTGCTCTCGGCGAGCTTCATGGCCTCCTCGACCAGGGTCTCCACGATCCTGGACTCGGGGACGGTCTTGACGACCTCGCCCTTGACGAAGATCTGGCCCTTGCCGTTGCCGGAGGCCACGCCGAGGTCGGCCTCGCGGGCCTCGCCCGGACCGTTGACCACACACCCCATCACCGCGACCCGCAGCGGCACCTCCATGCCGTCCAGGCCGGCCGTCACCTCCTCGGCGAGCTTGTAGACGTCCACCTGGGCCCGGCCGCAGGACGGACAGGAGACGATCTCCAGCCGGCGCTGCCGCAGCCCCAGGGACTCCAGGATCTGGATGCCGACCTTGACCTCCTCGGCCGGCGGAGCGCTCAGCGACACGCGGATGGTGTCGCCGATGCCCTGGCTGAGCAGCGCGCCGAAGGCGACCGCCGACTTGATCGTGCCCTGGAAGGCGGGGCCGGCCTCGGTGACGCCGAGGTGCAGCGGGTAGTCGCACTGCTCGGCGAGCCGGCGGTAGGCCTCGATCATGACGACCGGGTCGTTGTGCTTGACGGAGATCTTGATGTCCCGGAAGTCGTGCTCCTCGAAGAGGGACGCCTCCCACAGGGCGGACTCCGCCAGCGCCTCGGGAGTCGCCTTGCCGTACTTCCGGAGCAGACGGCGGTCCAGGGAGCCGGCGTTGACACCGATCCGGATCGGCGTGCCGTGGTCCTTGGCGGCGCGCGCGATCTCCTTGACCTGGTCGTCGAACTGCTTGATGTTGCCCGGATTGACCCGCACCGCCGCGCAGCCGGCCTCGATGGCCGCGAACACGTACTTCGGCTGGAAATGGATGTCCGCGATCACCGGGATCTGGGACTTGCTCGCGATGGTCGCCAGGGCGTCCGCGTCGTCCTGCGTGGGGCAGGCGACGCGGACGATCTGGCAGCCGGACGCGGTGAGTTCGGCGATCTGCTGGAGGGTGGCGCCGATGTCGGACGTACGGGTCGTCGTCATCGACTGCACCGACACCGGGGCCCCGCCCCCGACCGGTACCGGCCCGACCTGGATCCGCCGCGACTGCCGCCGCGGCGCGACCGGTCGGGCCGGTACCTCGGGGACGCCCAGGGGGACGGCGGTCACCGTGGTCACTCCCGGTTCCCGCTGACGGTCTCGCGCATGGCCCGCAGGGACTCCTTCAGGGAGCCCATGGTGGCGAGGACGGCGGTCGGCTCGTAACCGCAGTGCGCCATGCAGTTGTCGCAGCGCGGGTCCTTGCCGCGGCCGTACTTGTCCCAGTCGGTCTTCTCCACCAGTTCGCGGTACGTGGGCACGTACCCGTCGCTCATCAGGTAGCAGGGCCGCTGCCAGCCGAAGAGCGAGTAGTTGGGGATCGCCCACGCGGTGCACGGGAAGTCGACCTTGCCCTCCAGGAAGTCCAGGAAGAGCGGGGAGTGGTTGAGCCGCCACTTGCGGCGGTTGCCGCCCGCGAAGGCCTTCCTGAACAGCTCGCGGGTCTGCTCCACGCCGAGGAAGTGGTCCTGGTCCGGGGCCTTCTCGTAGGCGTAGGCGGGCGAGATCATCATCTCGTCGACCTTGAGGTCGTCGTTGAGGAAGTTGAGCACCTCGATGATGGTCTGCGGGGTGTCGGTGTTGAAGAAGGTGGAGTTGGTGGTCACCCGGAAGCCGCGCCGCTTGGCCTCCTTGATGGCGGCCACCGCCTCGTCGAACACGCCTTCCTTCGCGACGGATTCGTCGTGCCGCTCGCGCAGCCCGTCGATGTGCACCGCGAACGCGAAGTAGGGCGAGGGGGTGAACTTGTCCATCTTCTTGCGCAGCAGCATGGCGTTGGTGCACAGGAAGACGTACTTCCTCTTGGCCACCAACTGCCGAACGATCTCGTCGATCTGAGGGTGCATCAGCGGTTCACCGCCGGCGATGGAGACCATCGGCGCACCGGACTCCAGCACGGCGCCCACGGCCTGGGCGACCGGCATGCGCTGCTTGAGCACGCCGGCGGGGTGCTGGATCTTGCCGCAGCCCTCGCACTTCAGGTTGCAGGCGAAGAGCGGTTCCAGCTCGACAATGAGCGGGAACTTGTCCCGCTTGCGCAGCTTCTGTTCAGCCAGGTATGTAGCGACCTTGATGGACTGACGCAACGGCATGGCCATCTGGCTCACCTCCGGGGGAGCAGCAAAGAACGGTGCCAATCGAAAAACGCGGGAAGGATGGAACGTAGAACACGGAAGGCCGATATCCCTCCGCGCAGGGTGCCGATCCGGACGAGTTCGTGTTCGGGGGCGTCCACGACGACCCGGACGGCCGCCACCGGCCGCTCGCCGGTGCGGACGGCGGCCAGCAGCGTGGCCGCCGACTCCATGTCCACGGCGATCGCGCCGGTGGCGAGCAGATCGGATCGCTCGGGACCCCGGACGACGTGGTCGGAGCCGGTGAGCGGGCCGGTGTGGACGGTGCGTCCGGGCAGCAGGCGCGCGAGTTCCTCGACCAGGAGCTCGGTGCCCACGCACGGCACGGTACCGCGCGGGTCCCGGGTCTCCTCGGCGACCACCAGGTCACCGGGGTGCATCCCGGGGGCCAGCCCGGCGCAGAAGCCGGTGGCCAGGACGGCCGTGCCGGCGGGTGCCGG
>NZ_JACBWZ010001010.1 GCF_013870595.1 Streptomyces sp. WELS2
GGCTACGGCGCCGCCGACGCCGTCGAGCCGGCCACCGCCTTCCGCGACCTCGGCTTCGACTCCCTCACCTCCGTCGACCTGCGCAACCGGATCAGCGCCGCCGCCGGGGTGCCGCTGCCCGCCACGCTCATCTTCGACTACGCCACGCCCGCCGCCCTCGCCCAGTACCTGGGCACCGAACTCGCGGGCTCCGCCGCGTCCTCCGTGGACTCGGTCCTCGCCGACCTCGACCGGATCGCCGCCCGGCTCGGCGGCCTGAGCGCCGAGGACATCGAACAGGGCCGGATCGCCGGCCGCCTGCGGTCGCTGCTCGGCGACCTGGAGCAGGTCCCCGGCCGGGAGGAGGCCGGCAGCGTCGCCGTACGGCTGGAGGACGCCACCGCCGACGACGTCTTCGCGTTCATCGACAACGAACTCGGCCCGGCCTGAGGCGACCCTCCCACGACACCCCGGCCGCACCGCGGTCCCCCTCTTCGCACAGGAGTGGCGACACCCGATGACCAACGACGAAAAGCTGCTCTCCTACCTCAAGCGGGTCTCCGCCGACCTGGCCCAGACCCGCCGGCGGCTGCGCGAGGTGGAGACCCAGGACCGCGAACCCATCGCCATCGTCGGGATGAGCTGCCGCTTCCCCGGCGGAGTGACCACCCCCGAGGAGCTCTGGCGGCTCGTCCACGACGGCACCGACGCCATCGGCGACTTCCCCGACGACCGGGGCTGGGACCTCGACGCGCTGTACGACCCGGACCCGGACGCCACCGGCAAGAGCTACGTCACCCGGGGCGGGTTCCTCGACGGCGCGGCCGGGTTCGAGCCGGACTTCTTCGGCATCAGCCCCCGCGAGGCGCTCGCGATGGACCCCCAGCAGCGGCTGCTGCTGGAGGTCTCCTGGGAAGCCCTGGAACGCGCCCGGATCGCCCCCGACGCGGTGCACGGCACCCGCGTCGGGGTGTTCGCCGGCACCAACGGCCAGGACTACAAGGACCTGCTCGCCCGGATGCCCGACGACAGCGAGGCCGCGCTCGGCACCGGCGTGCTGGCCGCCGTCATCTCCGGCCGCATCTCCTACACCCTCGGCCTGGAGGGCCCCGCCGTCACCATCGACACCGCCTGCTCCTCGGCGCTCGTCGCGGTGCACCTCGCCGTGCAGGCCCTGCGCAACAAGGAGTGCGCCCTCGCCCTGGCGGGCGGCGCCACCGTGATGTCCACCCCGGGCAACTTCATCGCCTTCAGCCGGCAGCGCGGCCTCGCCGCCGACGGCCGCTGCAAATCCTTCGCGGACGCCGCCGACGGCACCGGCTGGAGCGAGGGCGCCGGCATGCTGGTGCTGGAACGGCTCTCCGACGCCCGCCGCAACGGTCACGAGGTCCTGGCCGTGGTCCGCGGCTCGGCCGTCAACCAGGACGGCGCCTCCAACGGCCTGACCGCCCCGAACGGCCCGTCCCAGCAGCGCGTCATCCGTGCCGCCCTGGCCTCCGCCGACCTCGGCCCGGCCGACGTGGACCTGCTGGAGGCGCACGGCACCGGCACCACCCTCGGCGACCCCATCGAGGCCCAGGCGCTGCTCGCCACCTACGGCCAGGGCCGCGAACAGCCGCTGTGGCTCGGCTCGGTGAAGTCCAACATCGGGCACACCCAGGCCGCGGCCGGCGTCGCCGGCATCATCAAGGCGGTCATGGCCATGCGGCACCGGGTCCTGCCCCGGACACTGCACGCCGAGCAGCCCTCCACCAAGGTCGACTGGACACAGGGCGACATCCGGCTGCTGACCGGGAACCGGCCGTGGACCGACCCCGGCCGCCCCCGCCGGGCCGCCGTGTCCTCCTTCGGCGCCAGCGGCACCAACGCGCACACCATCCTGGAGGAGGCCCCCGCCGGGGAAGCCGGGGACGCCGACGCCGGGGAAGTCCCGGAGCCGGGGCAGGCGGAGCCGCGTACGGCGCCGCCGCTGGTGCCCTGGGTGGTCTCCGGCCGCACCGAACGCGCCCTGCGCGAGCAGGCCGACCAGGGC
>NZ_JACBWZ010001011.1 GCF_013870595.1 Streptomyces sp. WELS2
GGCTCAACGGCGCCGGGCGTATCGCGGGGCTGCTGTGCGGGTACGCCTGCGCGGTGCTGGTCGGCCTGATGGCGCGGGTGCCGCTGCTGGAGAACCGGGTGGGATCGGACCGGGTGGCGCGCTGGCACGCGATGGCCGGCCGGTACACGGTGTCCCTGCTGGTGGCGCACATCGTGCTGATCCTCGCCGGGTACGCGGCGCAGGACCGGGCGTCGCTGTGGCACGAGACGGTCACCGTGGTGCTGGACTATCCGGACATGTTGAAGGCCACCGCGGGCACCGTGATCCTGTTCGCGGTCGGTCTCACCTCCGTGCGGTCCGTGCGCCGCCGAATCCCGCACGAGTTCTGGTATTACGTCCACCTGCTCACGTACGCAGCGGTGTTCCTGAGCTTCTTCCATCAGGTGTCGCTGGGCGACCAGTTCAACGGCGCGCCGGTGGCCGCCGCCGCCTGGTACGCGCTCTACCTCGGGGTCGCGGCGCTCGTGCTGTGGTTCCGGGTCCTCACACCGGTGCGGCTGAACCGGCGGCACCGGCTGCGGGTCGAGTCGGTGCATCCGGAGGCGCCCGGCGTGTACTCGGTCGTGATGGGCGGGCGGGACCTCGACCGGCTGGGCGCGCGGCCGGGCCAGTTCTTCCGCTGGCGGTTCCTCACCGACGGCATGGCCTGGACGTCCACGCCGTACTCCCTGTCGGCGCCGCCCCGCCCGGACCTCCTGCGCATCACGGTGAAGGCGCTCGGCGATCACAGCACGGCCGTCTCGCTGCTCAGGCCCGGCACCCGGGTGTGGGCGGAGGGCCCCTACGGCGCGCTCACCGCCGACCGGGCGGCGGCCGGGCGCTCCCTGCTGATCGCGGCCGGGGTCGGCATCACCCCGCTGCGGGCCCTGTTCGAGACGCTGCCCGGCGAGGTCACCCTGCTGTACCGGGCGCGCTCGGCGGAGGATCTCGCGCTGGGCGGTGAGCTGGAGGCGATCGCCCGGTGGCGCGGCGCCAGGGTGCTGTACGTGTTGAACGGTCCGCATGGCGAGCGGACTCGCATCACGGCGGAGTCGCTGCGGGCGAACTTCCCCGGCCTGCCCGGACATGACGTCTACATCTGCGGGCCGCAGACGTTCGCCCGGGACGTCTACGAGGCCCTGCGCGCAGCGGGTTCGCCGGACCACCGCATCCATCACGAGTCCTTCGAACTGTGAGGTGCAGCCGATGCACGCGTTGAGGAAGAACCGGCCGCTGCGCCGCATGGTCCTGGCGAGCGCCACGACGGTCTCGGCCATGGTGCTGCTGCTGTCCCTGAAGCCGCACACCACGGGCCTCGCCGTAGGTACGTCGACACCGGCCCGGCAGGGGGGCGCGAGCGCGGCCGCCTCTCCCGGAGGTGCCTCGAAGTCCGTCACCGGCCGGACCGTGCAGACCCGCTGGGGTCCGGTTCAGGTGCGGATCACCGTCAAGGACGGCAGGCTCACCGACGTGACGGCCGTCCGCTACCCCACGGACAACCCGCGCGACCGCGAGATCAACAGCTATGCGATCCCCCAGCTGCGGCGCGAGGCGCTGACCGCGCAGAGCGCGCAGATCGACATGGTCTCGGGAGCCTCGTACACCAGCACCGGTTACCAGCAGTCCCTCCAGTCCGCGCTGGACCAGGCCCATGGGTGACGCGGTGCGGCACGCGGAGGAGGTCATGGGGACCGTCTTCTCCTTCGACGTGCACGGCGGTGAGCCGCGCGCGGTACGCGCGGCACTGGGCGAGGCGGTGGGCGGTCTCCACCGGGCGGACGAGGTGTTCAGCACGTACCGCGCGGACAGCGAGGTGTCCCGGTTGGCGCGGGGAGAGCTGACCATGGCGGAGTGCGCGCCCGAGGTTGCCCGGGTGCTGGAGCTGGCGGCCGAGGCGGAGCGGGTGAGCGAGGGATGGTTCGGCACCCGCTACCGGGGGATGCTGGATCCGACCGGGATCGTCAAGGGCTGGGCGGCCGAGCGGGCCGCGCGGCTGCTGGCCCGGGTGCC
>NZ_JACBWZ010001012.1 GCF_013870595.1 Streptomyces sp. WELS2
GGCGTCGGAGAACGTCTCCATGAGGACGCGCAGCGGCCGGGTGCCGGCGACGGCGGCGGGCACCTCGGCGGTCGCGTACTCCACGAGCCCGGCCGACCAGGGGGCGCCGCCCACCTTCCGGCGCATCTCGATGTACTCGACGGGGTTGGCGATCCGCCCCTCGTTGATGTTGGACAGCTCCCACATCGACTCGTTGAGCAGGTGTTCGGTGGCGACGGAGAAGCGGCGCCGCCAGTCCACGGACATCGCCGGGACCGTGCGCGCCCACAGGTCCTTCAGGCCCGCCTCCACCGGGTTCTCCGGCTCGGGCACGGGTGTGCCGGGGTCGAGCGGCATGAACAGCGGCAGGCGGTCCAGGTGCGCCTTGCCGGCGGCGCGGTCCTGGGTCCGCTTGAACATGTCGAGGAAGTGGTCGTCGAAGAAGAACACCCACACGTACCAGTCGGTGATCAGCGAGAGGGCGGGTCCGTCGCAGTCGGGGTGGGTGTAGGCGCACAGGAGTCCGTAGTCGTGCGCCTCCAGGTCGGCCTGGTCCCAGATCCCGGAGCCCTCCAGCATGCCCATCTCGCGCGCCCACCGGGTCGAGTGGGCGCGTGCCTCGTCCAGGTGCGGGTTGAGCCGCGCGGGGTACGGCATGTAGAAGTGCGGGAGTTCGAACGGCTGCGTCATGGCCGGGCCCTACCCGTGCCTCCGGACCCCCATCCGCACCAAGGCACATGATCACACCATCGCGTGAACCGTGGGGAAAACCGGGAACTCCTGCGGGGGTTGTGGCGTTGGCCGCCTTGCCGTGCCCGCACGCGGGGGCCACGGTAGGCGCATGACCTCCTTCGTGCTGCCCCATGAGGTGCACGGCGACGGCGCCCACAAGGTGTTCGCCGTGCACGGCTGGTTCGCCGACCGGTCCGCGTACACACCCGTGCTGCCGGACCTCGACCGCACGTCCTTCTCCTACGCTCTGGTCGACCTGCGCGGCTACGGCGAGGCCCGGGACGCCACCGGCACGTACACCACCGCCGAGGCCGCCGTGGACCTGGTGGAGCTGGCGGACCGGCTCGGCTGGCGGCGGTTCTCGGTGATCGGGCACTCGATGGGCGGCGCGGTGGCCCAGCGGCTGCTCGCACTGGCCCCGGGCCGGCTGCGCCGGATCGTGGGCGTCTCGCCCGTGCCCGCCTCGGGCCTCCCCCTGGCCGGAGAACAGGCGGCCCTGTTCTCCGACGCCGCGCACCGCGCGGAGAACCGGCGCGCGATCATCGACTTCACCACCGGGGGCGACCGGCCCGCCGCCTGGCTGGACCGGATGGTCGCCCGCTCGCTGGAGCGCAGCGACGCCAAGGCGTTCCGGGCCTGGCTGGACTCGTGGTCGGGCGACGACTTCAGCGCCGAGGTCGCCGGCAGCCGGGTGCCCGCGCTGGCCGTGGCCGGTGCGCTCGATCCGGCGCTGTCACCGGAGGTCATGCGGCGGACCTGGCTCGCCTGGTACCCGCACGGACGGCTGGCGGTGCTCCCCCGCGCCGGCCACTGCGCCATGGACGAGACCCCGCTGGAACTGGTGCGCGTGGTCGAGGACTTCCTGCGGGCGGACGACGCCGAGGGGCCCGGCGCGGACCGGGGCGGGCGGGCGTGAGCGGGCGCGCCGTCCCGCCGGTCCCGGACGTCTTCGATCCGCGCCGGTACGCCGCAGGCGTGCCCTACGACGACTACCGCGTGCTGCGCGACCATCATCCGGTGGCCTGGCAGGAGGAGCCGGAGGTGCTGGGCTGGCCGGCCGGGCCCGGGTTCTGGGCGGTGACGAGGCACGCGGACGTGGTGCGCGTACTGAAGGACGCCGGGACCTATTCCTCGTACGCGGGCGCCACCCAGATCCGTGACCCCGACCCGGAGGACCTGCCGTTCATCCGGCGCGTGATGCTCAACCAGGATCCGCCGGCGCACGGGCGGCTGCGCAGGGTGGTGAGCCGCGCGTTCACGCCGGGGCGCGTGGAGCGGTTCACGGCCGCCGCCCGCGG
>NZ_JACBWZ010001013.1 GCF_013870595.1 Streptomyces sp. WELS2
TGGCGATGGCGGGCATCCCCGTCGCCCTGTCCCTGGGCGTGCCCGCGGGCACCTTCCTGGGCAAGGCGACCGACTGGCGCGTGGCGTTCCTCGCGATGACCGCGCTGACCGTCGTCCTGCTGGCCTGGATCGCCGCCGCCGTACCGGACCACCCGGGCCAGGAGCGCGGCGGGCGGCCGAAGATGCTGCACGCCCTGCGGGTGCCCGGCGTCGTGCCGGTGCTGTTCGTGACGCTGGTCTTCGTCCTGGCGCACACCATCATCTACGCGTACATCGCCACCTTCCTCGACGACCTCGGCATGGGCGGCAACACCGACCTGGTGCTGCTGGTCTTCGGTGCCGCCTCGCTGGCCGGCATCTGGATCGTCGGCGCGCAGATCCACCACCGGCTGCGCGCGCTGACGGTCGCCGGCTCGCTGCTGGTCGCGGTGGCCGCCGCGGTGTTCGCGGTGCTCTCGGACCAGACCGCGTTCGTCTACCTCGCGGCCGTGCTGTGGGGCCTGGGCTGGGGCGGGGTGCCGACCCTGCTGCAGACCGCGGCCGGTGACGCGGGCGGCGAGAAGGCGGCCGACGCGGCCCAGGCCATGCTGGTGACGCTGTGGAACGTCGCCATGGCGGGCGGCGGTGTCATCGGCGGTGTGCTGCTCGACCTGACCGGCAGCGGCTCGCTGCCGTGGAGCGTGCTGCTGCTGATGCTGCCGGTGATCGCCGTCGTCGTCTTCGCCCGCGCCCACGGCTTCCCCGCCAAGCGCCCGGTGGCGTAGGCGCGGCGGTACGGCGGCGGGGACGGTCACCGCTCCCCGCCGTACCGCCGTACCGGGCCCTCGCGCCCCGCCGCCGCCCCGGTTGCCGTCCCCCACCTGACCCAGGGCGGCCTGGACGACTTCGTGGACCGGGTGGTGCCGCTGCTCCAGGGGAAGGGCATCCACCGGCGCGACTACACCGACCCCGCGCGACCACCTGGGCCCGCCGCACCGCCCGGAGCGCACCCCCGTACCGAAGGAGACCCCGTGACCGCGCCCCCGCTGCACCTCGCCGTCGCCCTGGACGCCGCCGGCTGGCACCCGGCGGCCTGGCGGGCCGACGACGCCCGCCCGGCCGGTCTGTTCGGCGCGGACTACTGGACGGACCTGGTCACCGAGGCCGAGCGCGGCCTGCTGGACTTCGTCACCTTCGAGGACGCGCTCGGCGTGCAGTCGGCCGCCTTCCACCGGCCCGACGACCGCGTCGACCAGGTCCGCGGCAGCCTGGACGCGGTGCTGCTGGCGGCCCGGGTGGCGCCGCTGACCACGCACATCGGGCTGGTCCCGACCGCGAACGTCACCCACACCGAGCCGTTCCACGTCTCCACCGGCATCGCCACCCTCGACTACGCGAGCACCGGCCGGGCCGGCCTGCGCCCGCAGATCGCCTCGCGCGCCGCCGACGCCGCCCACTTCGGCCGCCGTACGACCCCGCGGCTCACCGACGAGGACGTGCGCGACCCGGAGCGGATCGGCCGACGGCTGAGCCCGCTGTTCGACGAGGCCGCCGACGCGGTGGAGGTCGCCCGGCGGCTGTGGGACAGCTGGGAGGACGACGCCGAGATCCGCGACGCCGCCACCGGCCGCTTCATCGACCGCGACAAGGTCCACCACATCGACTTCGAGGGCGAGCACTTCAGCGTCCGGGGTCCCGCGATCATCCCGCGCCCACCGCAGGGACAGCCACCGGTGATGAGCCTGGCGCACGCCGGTGTGCCGTACGAGTTCGCGGCGCGCGCCGCCGACGCCGTGTGGGTCACCCCGCACGACCGGGCCCAGGCGGCGGCGATCCTCGCCCAGGTGGACGCGGCCGTGCGGCGCACCGGCCGGGACACCCGCGCCCGGCCGCTGCTTCGGTTCGCGGAGGTCCTGGTCTTCCTGGACGCCGAGCCGGGCGCCGCGGCCCGCCGCAAGGTCCGCCTGGACGACCTGGACGGCGCCGAACTCGGCTCCGACGCCGAGGTGTTCACCGGCACCCCCGCAC
>NZ_JACBWZ010001014.1 GCF_013870595.1 Streptomyces sp. WELS2
GTCGGTCTGTGAACGATCGTCAGCCGTCCAGTGACAGCGGCCGCGCGGGCCGGCGTCACCGCGCCGGGGGCGGCCCGCGTCCGACACCCCTTGCGGGACCGTGAGTTCGGGCCGTCCGGCCTCACCGTGAGGGCGTTCTCAGCCCGTGTTCCGCCGGATGCGGGCCAGCAGAGCCCGCAGTTGCTCGCGGTCGGCCGCGTCCAGCGTCGCCGTGGCCTCGGCGAGGGCGAGGCGGTCGGTCTCCTCCGCCTCGCGGTGGCAGCGCAGCCCGGCCTCGGTGAGGCGCAGCAGGAAGGCCCGCCGGTCCGTGGGGTGACGTACCCGCTCCACCAGGCCGTCGCGTTCCAGGCTGTCCACGATCGTGGTGGTGGTACGGGCGGCGATCCCGGCCATCTCGCCGAGGTCCCGCATCCGCAGCGGTTCCGGCGCCCTGGCCAGCATGCGCAGGGCGCGCAGCCGGGCCACCGAGGCCCCCTTCTCCCGCAGCCGGGCCTCCACGAACTGCCGTAGCCGGTTGGTCGTCTCGTACAGCTCGTCGATGAGGATGTCGCTGCTGCCGTGCACTGCCATGGTGCCCAGTCTCTCCTGTCCCGCAGGTCCCGGACCATCGAGCCCTGCCCGCACTCCCGGGCCACCGAGGCCTGCCCTGTCCGCCGACGGCCCGTCGAGCCGTCTCCCGCACCCGGCACCCGGAACCCATATGCTGAGCAACGACATAGTGCGTATGCTCAGCATATGCGCCGTCGTCCCTCCGTGCCGTTCGCCCTGCCGTCGCTCAGTCAGCGTCTGGTCGTCCCCGTCGTGTGCGTCAGCGTGACGTTCATCGCGATCGTCGACGGAGCGATCACCACCGTGGCCCTGCCCTCGATCGCCCGTCAGTTCCGGCTGACGACCGCCGCGCTGGACGGCGTGGTCGTCGCCTACCCGGTCTGCCTGGCCATGGCCATCCCGGCCTCCGCCTGGCTGGTCGAACGGTTCGGCGGCAAACGCGTCCTGCTGGCCGCCCTGTCCGGGTTCCTCGGCTCCTCCCTGCTGTGCGGGGCTGCGGCCGGGCTCGGTCAGCTCGTCGCCTACCGCGCGGTGCAAGGGCTGTCGGCCGGTGTGCTCTTCCCGGCCTCCGCCGCGCTGCTGTTCGGCACCTTCACCCCGGCCGAACAGGTGCGCGTCTCCCGCTACATGATCATTCCGCAGCAGATCGCCCCGGCCGCGGCCCCCGTCCTGGGCGGGCTGCTGGTGGACCAGCTGTCCTGGCGGTGGGTGTTCTACGTCAACCTGCCGGTGGGTCTCCCGGCCGTCCTGTTCGGCGCGCTGTTCCTGGCCGACGAGCGCGGCGGCCGGCCCGGCCGGTTCGACCTGCCCGGTCTGCTGCTGAGCGCGGGCGCCCTGGGCACCGTGATGTTCGGCGTCTGCGAGGGACCCAACCGCGGCTGGTCCTCCCCCGCCGTCGTCGTCTGTCTGGTCCTGGGCGCCGTACTGCCGGCCGCCGCCGTCACCGTCGAGCTGCGCACGGCCCATCCCCTGCTGCGGCTGCGCCTGTTCACCGACCGGCTCTTCCGGGACACCAACCTGATCAACCTGGTCGGCCTGATACCCATCATGGGCGCCCTGTACCTGGGGCCCCTCTTCCTCCAGCAGGCGCAGGGCCGTACGGCGCTGGAATCGGGCCTCACCACCTTCCCCGAGGCGTTCGGTGTCCTGCTGACCGTGCAGATCACCGGCGCGCTGTACGCCCGGGTCGGTCCGCGTCTGATCGTCGGCCTGGGACTGGCCGGGGTCGGCGCGACCCTGGTCCTGCTCGCCGGCTGCGACGCCGGCACCGGCCTGTGGACGATCCGCGGCTACATGTTCCTGTTCGGCGCCGCGATCGGCTGCTTCTTCATCCCTACGACCGTCGCCTCGCTGGCCACCATCGACCGGGCGGACCTGGCCCAGGCCACGATGCTGAACACCGTCGTGCGCCAGACCGGTGGCGCGCTCGCGCCGGCGGCGGTGACCACGGCCCTCGT
>NZ_JACBWZ010001015.1 GCF_013870595.1 Streptomyces sp. WELS2
TCCCCGTCCGTCCGCTGGGCCGGTATGAACGCCTGCGTGTCGTACGAGGCCGCCACCGAGCGCAGCTCCCGCATCAGCTCGTCCGGCGTGGGCCGCTCCTCCGGCTCCTTGGCCAGGCACCGCCGCACCAGCGACGCGAGCCCGAGCGGCACCCCGGTCAGATCGGGCTCGTCGTGCACGACCTGGTAGGCGACGACATAGGGACTGTCGGAGTCGAACGGGCCGCGCCCGGTGGCCGCGTGCACCATCACCGAGCCCAGCGCGAAGACATCGGCGGCCGGGCCCACCTCGCGGGGCCGCCGGAACTGCTCCGGCGCCATGAACGGCGGGGTGCCGATCAGCTTGCCCGTCTCGGTGCGCAGCTCGCTGTCCTTGGGCCGGGAGATCCCGAAGTCGATGACCTTCGGCCCGTCCTCGGCGAGCAGCACGTTGCCGGGCTTCAGATCCCGGTGCACCACCCCGACCCGGTGGATGTCGCGCAGCGCCTCGGCCAGCCCCGCCATCAGCCGGCGCAACTGCTCCGGAGTCATGGGGCCGTTCCGCTTCACGTGTTCCGAGAGGGTGGGACCGGGGATGTACAGGGTGGCCATCCAGGGCCGTTCGGCCTCTGGGTCGGCATCGACGACGGGCGCGGTGAAGGCACCGCTGACCCGCCGGGCGGCGGCCACCTCCTGCCGGAAACGGCCCCTGAATTCGGGATCCCGGGCGAACTCCGCGTGCACGACCTTCACCGCGAGCTTCATCCCCGAGGTGCTCCGGGCGAGGTGGACGACCCCCATGCCACCGGAGCCCAGACAGGACTCCAGTGGGTAGTGGCCGGCATATTCCGGAAGTTCCGCTTCCGCGTTCGCCTCCGTATTGGCTCCGGCGTTGCGCTGTGGCGCCATGGACCACCCCCGTGCTGTTCGTCCGCGCGCGCGACGCACGGAGCCTAATCGATGACTCGTACGGGACCGAGGCGGCTTGCTAGCGTCTGCCCCCGAGTCGCGCACACGTTTCGCGCCGGCTCTCACCGAGTTCGCGAGCGACGGGGGAGGACCACTTTCATGTCTGTCGACACACGAGAGGCCGAGGGCGTGGACGAGGGCCAGGGCGGCCCGACCACGCAGGCGGCCGCGGCCGTACGCACCTACGCCGTCGCACCGGGCGTCCGGCTGAACGTCCGCAGCGGCCCGGGCACCCAGTACAACCTGGTCCGCGTACTGCCGGAGGGCGTCCGCCTGCCGATCTACTGCCAGGCCCCCGGCACCACGGTCTCCGGCCCCTACGGCACCACCAACATCTGGGACCTCATCGACAACGGCGAGTACGTCTCGGACGCCTACGTCCACACCGGCAGCGACGGCTACATCGCCCCCCGCTGCGGCTGACGGCGCGCACCAGGCCGGGCCCCGGCCGGAAGGCCGTCCACGGCCGGGGCGATAATCGTGCCGTGAGCGACGAAACCGGCACCCCGGACAGCGCGGCGGGCTCCACCGGCGACACGGAGCCGAACGGCGGCCCCCGCCCCGAGCCCCTGCGCTTCTTCGGCACCTCCTGGGTCGACCACGACAACGGCTACGCGGCCCGCCGCGCCGGCGTCGCCGTCGGCTCCCTCGCCGCCGCGGCCGTCTCCTGCCTGGTGCTCAACCTCGCCTACCAGGGCATCCGGATCGCCGACACCGGCCCCTTCGTGACCGTGCTCATCGTGGTGATGTTCGCGATCTGCAGCGCGTTCGCCTTCCGCAACACCTGGGAGGGCTTCGGCAAGCGGCACGACCCGCAGCGCCAGGCCTCCCTGCGCGGAATGCTCGCCATCGGCTTCGTCGGCTCCCTCCTCGCCTACTTCGTCCGCTCCCTCGTCGAGGCACCGGGCGAGGGACTGCGCCGCGAGGAGTACGAGAAGGCCCGCGAGGCCCACGCCCGCCGCACCACCCGCCGCACCGGCAACCCGTCCCGCAAGAAGCGCCGCCGCTGAACCGCCGCGCGGGGTTCCCGTCCCTCACCGGGATGCCGTAGACCTGAGC
>NZ_JACBWZ010001016.1 GCF_013870595.1 Streptomyces sp. WELS2
CGTGACGATCGGCGGCGGCACGGTGCACGGCGACCAGAACAACCTCACCGGCAACCGGATCACCGGCGACGTCCACCTGGGCGGCGGGCGGCGCCGGGAACGGGGTGAGGACGCGTGAGCGAACCCCAGGCCGAACGCCCCGGCTCCCCGTCCGGCCCGGCCCCGGACGCGGCGGCCCCCGAGGCACCGGCGGAGCAGCCCCAGGCCGCCGGTGCCGGCGAGGAGGCCGAGGAGCAAGACCAGCCGCAGGACGTCTGGACGGCCCGCCGCGACCTGGTCGACCACAGCCCCCGGACCATGAACATCGGCGCCCGCACCCGGTTCGGCGGCGGCACGGTCCACGGCGACCAGAACAACCTGGCCGGCAACCAGATCACCGGCGATGTGTTCCTGGGCGGCAAGACGGAGGTGCACCACTGGAGCTTCGCCGGCCTGCTGGGACCGTCCGCCGTCTCCGGCGAGGTGCCGCCGCAGCGGCTGGAGCGGCTGGACGCGTCGTTCACCGCCGCCGAGGAGACCGTCGAGGAGCTGCTGGACCGGCTGCGCCGCGACCGCGTCCTGGTGCTGTCCGGCACCCGTTTCTCCGGCCGCCGCACGGCCGCGCTGGTGCTGCTGCACCGGCTCGGCGCCGTCCCCGTGCACGTCCTCGACCGGGACACCGCGCCCGGCTCCCTCGCCGACCGGCTCACCGGCACCGGCGAGCGGCAGGTCCGCGGCTATGTGCTGGGCGACCTGGCCACCCGGCGCGGGAACCCGCTGCGCGAACCCCATCTGCTCGCCGCCCGCGACCGGCTCGCGGAGCAGGACGCGTACCTGGTGATCACCGTGGGCCACACCGCCGTACTGGAGGACGTGACGGCCGTCCCCTGGCGGCCGCCGGCCGGGGCGGAGGTGCTCGCGGCCCACCTGCGCACCCACCTCGACCCCGGCACCGCGGCCGGCCTGCTCCGCCTCCCCGCGGTCACCGACTTCCTGGCCCGTGACCACCGGCTGCGCGAGACCGCCGCCTTCGCCCGGCTGCTGGCCAGGTACACCGCCGGGGAGGCGACCGAGGAGGAGGTCGGGGCGTTCTCGCGGGTCTCGCTGGAGAACCAGGTCCAGGAGTGGTTCGAGGAGGACGAGAACACGCTCGACCTGCGGGACAAGGCGTTCCTCGTCGCCCTCGCGGCGTTCGACGGCGGCCCCTACGCCCTGACCGCCGAACTGAGCGACCTGCTCTACCGCTTCCTGCTCGGCACCCAGCACCCGGGCCGGCCGGCCGAGGTCCCCGTCTTCGGCACCCACATCGACAAGCGGCTCCAACTGGCCCGCGCCGAGGGCTACGAGGACGACGAGCACACCGAGTGGGGGCCGGTGACCCAGTTCAAGGCGAAGTTCGTCGACGAGCGGGTGCCGCTGGTGCTGCTACGCCTGGTGTGGACGGGCCACCCGTCGGCCCGGCCCGCGCTGATCGAGTGGCTGCGCCGGCTCGCCGACGACGGCCGCCCGCTGGTGCGCACCCGCGCCGCCGCCACCGTCGCCGTCCTCGCCCGCACCGACCTGCCCTCCGCGATGGCCCTGGTCATCGCGCCGTGGGCCACCTCCCGCCTGTTCCGGCACCGGCTGGTGGCGGTCAATTCCCTCACCCTCGCCCACCTTGTCGGCACGCCCAACATCCCGCGCATCCTGGACGACTGGTCCGGCGCCGACGACCGCGCCCTGCGCTGGGTGGCCGCGCGGGCGTACGCCCTGATCGGCCCGGAACTGCCCGGCCAGGCGCTCGCCGCGCTGCGCAAGGCCGCCCGCAGCCTGTACGACGACCCCGCCGAACCCGACGAGTTCGACCTGGAGATGGTGCGCGAGCTGTCCGACGCGGTGGCGCTGCTGCTGCTCTCCCCCGCGCACGACCAGGTCCTCGCAGAGCTGCTGACGCACGTCGACGACGACCCCGCGGTCAACGCGCTCACGCTGACGGCCTTCGTCAACGCCTGCGACCACCAGGAGGAGGACGGCGACCCGGCCGGC
>NZ_JACBWZ010001017.1 GCF_013870595.1 Streptomyces sp. WELS2
CTCGACGACCGACAGCGGCCCGGCCTGCCCCACCCCGACCGACCGCACGGTGAACCCGGTCTCCTCCAGCAGCGCCCGGAACTCCCCTTCGGTGCGCTCCTGGCCGCCGGTCACGACCATCATGTTGACGTCGGTGAAGTACGCGACGGGGGCGGAGGTGTCGGCGGTCTCGGGCAGGACCGTGCCGACGATCAGCAAGGTGGCAGAGGCGGGTATGTGGGCCCGTACCGTGCGCAGGATCGCGCGCGCCTCGTCGTCGCCCCAGTCCTGGAACACGCTCTTGATGATGTACAGGTCGCCGTCGTCCGGCACGGACTGGAAGAAGTCCCCGGAGCGGACCTCGCACCGGTCGGCGAGTCCGGCCTTGCCCAGGGTGACGGGGGCCTCGGCGACACCGCTCGGGCTGTCGAAGACGATGCCCCGCAGCCCGGGCCGGGCCTGGAGGATCGCCGCGAGCAGGGTGCCGTCGCCGCCGCCGAGGTCCACCACCGTGCCGGTCGCCGGGAAGTTATAGCCCGCGGCGAGCTGCGCCGCCGAGAGCCGGGACTCCTCGCTCATCGCCTCGTTGAACAGCGTGCTGGTCTCGCCGTGCCCGGCCAGCCAGTCGTAGACGCCCGTCTCGTGGACGTGGTCGAAGGCGCGTTCGCCGGTGGTGACGGTGTGCCGCAGGCTCTGCCAGGACGTGAAGAAGATGGGGTGGCAGAACATCTTGGCG
Organism: Streptomyces sp. WELS2; assembly: GCF_013870595.1. Lineage (GTDB taxonomy): Bacteria > Actinomycetota > Actinomycetes > Streptomycetales > Streptomycetaceae > Streptomyces. Next base: position 716 of record NZ_JACBWZ010001017.1, read on the forward strand.
AACTTGTGCAGCGAATCCGGGGAGTCGGAGCGCAGCTGGGAGCCGATGCCGGTCAGCGCGAAACGTCCCCGCTCGGGCTCCTCGGCGATGCCGACGGCGACCAGCATGCGCAGCAGCCGCCGCAGCGAGGGTTCGTGCGTGGCGGTCGCGTCGGCCAGCTCCCGGCTGGTGCGCGAACCGGTGCCGATCAGGTCCGCGAGGCCCAGTTCGGCGGCCACACCGATGCCGTGCGCCGTCATGTAGCCGCCGATCCGCTCGATCAGGGCGGCACGGAGATCCAGTTTGCCGGTGGCGAGGACGTCCTGGGGAGTCGTGCTCATGGTCGTACTCCTTTGTCGTGGGTGTCGCTCGGGAAAGGCCGGCCGGTGTCTCACACCGGTGGGAGGTCCGGCGTAGACGCGTGCCGGATCGTCAGGGGTGCCCGCCCGTGAGGCGGTGGCGGACCCAGACGTTCGGTTCGACGTACACGGCGTGGTCGTGGACGGTGTTCACGGTGAGCGGGGTCAGGGCGCCGGGCAGTTCCACCGGGCCGTCGGTGTCCAGGGGAAGGCCGGTCCACTCGCGCCACTGGGCCAGGCTCCCCGAGATCGTCATGGACGCGGGGCACACCCGCAGCACCTCGCCGCCCGCCCGCACATGCACCCGCAGCCAGGGGTCCTCGGGCAGCCCGTCGGAGCGGCGCCGCGCTGTGTACTCGGCCAGCGGCAGCCACGGCTGCCGGTGCTTGCCGCTGGGCCGGAGCGGCACCACCACGTCGTGGAACCCCTTGGCACGGGCGTGGCCGAGCAGGGCGCGCAGGGTGTACCCGGACAGGTTCCGCGCGAGGCGGTCCGGGACGACGGCGACCTCCAGCGCGCACAGCGTGGTCGGTTCCCGGCCGGCGACGGTGTCGGACAGGCACTGGCGCAACGCCTCGTCCCAGCCGGTGTCGGGCAGCCCGTCCGGGTCGCCGTCCCAGGCGAACGGCACGCTTGCCGCCCGGGCGACGACCTGGTCCTCCTCGTCGAGTACGACGAACTGGTGCTCGGCGTGGCGGCGCAGCGCCCAGTCCACGAGGAGCGGATCGGGGCGGATGTAGGCGGGCCACGACGACTCCATGGTGAGCATCGCCTCTTCCAGGTCGGGTCTCTCGGCGAGGCTGACCGCGCGCGGGCCGGTGCTGGTGGTGCTCATGGCGTCTCTCCCGTCGGTGAGTGCGGGCAGGGTGGCCGGCGTGGCGCTCAGCCGGCGAGCCCCACCTACATGTCGTCCTGACAAGGAGCCACCGACCCGTGAAGGCCGTCGTCA
>NZ_JACBWZ010001018.1 GCF_013870595.1 Streptomyces sp. WELS2
GAGGCGCAGCTCGCGCAGCCGCACGACGACCTCTTCGGCGCGGAGGTCGGAGCCGGGCTGGAGGCCGTGGTCGACGGTGATCCCGCCGGCGCGGACGCCGAGCTTGGGGGCCTCGAAGGCGAGGGCGGAGGCGAGGGCCATGGAGTCGGCGCCGCCGGAGCACGCGACGAGGACGAGCGGGGAGGGGAGCCGCTCGGCCGTCCGGCCCGCGGGGGCGCGGGAGGTCTGGTCGTTCAGGATGTCGTGGAGGACGCGGCGGACCGCCAGGCGTATCGCCGCGACCGCAGGATGGGGACCCATGTCCGGTTCCCTTCATGAAGTTTTCCGGGGGGTGAGCCCGGGACGGTCACTCAGAGTGTGTAGATGGTGACAGAACCGGGGCGTTCCCCGAGCATCGCACGCCTACGCATGGCATACGGTCCCTCGGACGGGTGATTGGAGGGGCGTTCGCCTGCCGGCGGCCGGATCCGCTTCACGACTCCGCCCCGGCGTTCACCCCTCGACCCTGCCGTGCACCCGCGCGATCCAGTCCGCCGGTTTGGCGATCTCCGCCTTGGTGGGAAGGGTGTTGGGCGAGGTCCACACGCGGTTGAAGCCGTCGGTGCCCACCTGTTCCACGACGGCGCGCACGAACCGTTCGCCGTCGCGGTACTGCCTCAGTTTGGCATCCAGGCCCAGCAGCTTGCGCAGGGCGGCGTCCAGGCGGGAGGCGCCCTTGGCGCGGCGCTGCTGGAACTTCTCGCGGATCTCGGCGACGCTCGGCACGACGCTGGGCCCGACGCCGTCCATGACGTAGTCGGCGTGGCCCTCCAGCAGGGACATCACGGCGGTGAGCCGGCCGAGGATCTCCCGCTGGGCCGGGGTCTGCACGAGTTCCACGAAGGAGCGCCCGCCGTCCTCCTGCTCGCCCTCGGGACGGCCGCCGGCCAGGGACTGCGCGGCGTCCCGGATGCGCTCCAGGAAGGTCATCGGGTCGACGTCGGTCTCCGCGAGGAACGACTGGATCTCGCCCTCCAGGTGGTCGCGCAGCCAGGGCACGGCGGTGAACTGGGTGCGGTGGGTCTCCTCGTGCAGGCACACCCACAGGCGGAAGTCGTGCGGCTCGACGTCGAGTTCGCGCTCCACGTGGACGATGTTGGGCGCCACCAGCAGCAGTCGGCCGCCGCCGTTCGGGCCGGCCGGCAGGTCGCGGCCGGCGGGGGCGAAGGTCTCGTACTGGCCGAGGACCCGGGAGGACAGGAACGACAGGAGCATGCCCAGCTCCACGCCGGTGACCTTGCCGCCGACGGCGCCCAGGACCGCGCCGCCCGGCCCGCTGCCGCGCCGTTCCTGCATCTTCTCCAGCAGCGGTTTGAGGATCTCCCGGAAGCCCGCGACGTTGGCGCGGACCCAGCCGGGGCGGTCGACCACGAGCACGGGGGTGTCGTGGGTCTCCTCCGTGCCCATCCGGGTGAAGCCCCGGACGTGTTCCTCCGAGGCCTTCGCGTGCCGGCGCAGCTCCGCGACGACGGCCCTGGCCTCGTCGCGGCTGACGTCGGGGCCGGGCCGTACGAGCCGTGTCGCGGTCGCCACCGCGAGGTTCCAGTCGACCATCCCGGGAGATGCGGTGCCACCGAAGCCAGTCATGTTGTCAACCGTACGTGCTCGGTGCCGGTTGGGGCAGGCCGTGGGGGCGCCGCGGCGGGGCGGTGGTCACCTCGCCAGTGCCGTCGCCGCATCGTCCAGGGCCGACTGTGCCCCGGCCGGGTCCGTGGTGCCGGAGGCCAGGAAGGCGAAGGCCAGGAGGTGGCCGGTGTCGTCCACGACCGTGCCGGCGAGGGCGTTCACACCGGTCAGGGTGCCCGTCTTGGCGCGTACGACGCCGGACGCGCCGTCGGTGAAACGATTGCTCAGGGTGCCGGTGAAGCCGGCCACGGGCAGACCGGTGAGGACCGGGCGCAGGCCGGGGCGGTCCGGGTCGGCCGCCCGGACCAGGAGGCCGGTCAGCAGGTCGGCGGTG
>NZ_JACBWZ010001019.1 GCF_013870595.1 Streptomyces sp. WELS2
AGCCGGACCAGGTAGTCCAGGGCGAACGCCCCCCACACCCCCACTCGTCGGACCACCGCACCGCGTAGCGGGCTCCATCCTGCCCCGGCCGGCCCTGCGCCATCCGGGCAACGCGTGCACCCGTCCGAAACGTCCGGCCCCCGTCGGCCCCGCGTCCGCCCCGGCTACCCCGGCCCGCGCGTCCCCGCAACCCGGGAGGCCCCCCGGCAACGCAGAACCCCGGCCGCTCGGGCGACCGGGGTCTGTACAGATGGGAAATCGGCTTCGACAGGGGGACTCACGAACCCGTGGGCACGGAGTCGGTCGCCTCCGTCCACAGGTCCTGCTCGGCGCGATCCGCCTGGATCTGGCGGTACACGAGGAGCCCGCCGATGGCGGCCAGTGCGACCAGGAGCAGCTTCTTCACCGCGCGACCTCGTCTTTCCTTGACGTAGGGGACCTCTGGCGCCCGACTATACACACCGCCCGATATCGGCCGGTGACCTGCGTCGGCGCCCAACTCCCGGGCCCGGCGGCGCAGTAGGTGCAGCCGGACGCCGTGCCGACCGGAGCGTGACCGGGCCCCCACGGACGGTTAATTTGCTCCCGCTTCGGCCTGCCTCATCGCCTTTAGAGGGTTTTCTCCCTTCTTGGACCCATCCGAGTGGTGTTCATCGGAACATCGACGCGCCACGGGCGTCGGTCCACCACATCGCGACCCTCATACACATCATGAACAAAGTACGCAAATCGCCCAACCCGAAAGTGAGGGGATCATGGCCCGGACCAAGGTCATGAAGATGTGGACCGCCATCGTCACCGCCTTCCTCGCGCTGTGCACGGCGCTCGGACTCGTCTCCGCCGGCGCCGCCACCGCCACCGCCGCCCCGGCCGGACCCCGGACCGAGAGCGCCGGCACCGGCACCGCGCACCGCACGCTCCCGACGATCCCGGTCCCACATCCCTGGGCCTGGTCCCGCGCCCGGGCCCTGCCCCCCACGATGAAGCAGCGGATCCGGGCCGAGGCCCACGGAAAGTCCCCCAGCTGCCGGCACCGGCCACCGACCGAGACCCAGCAGAGCGAGACGGAACTCCAGCAGCAGACCCGGCCCCGGACACGGGCCGAGGAACAGGACCGGAGCCCCGACCACGCCCCGGCGGCGCTCGACTGCTGAGCCCCCGCCCGCCGCAGCACCGCAACGTCTCGACAACAAGGCGACTTGCGTACGCACCAGTCGACACGGAAGACCCCCGGCCGCCCCGGCCGGGGGTCTCGCGCTGTTTCCGGGACCCGCCGGGTGCCCGGATCCGTCGTACGCCATGCTGGCAGCGACAACAGGCTCCGACCGCACGGAAAGGTGGTGAGCGCTGCCGTGAGCCGGCGCGTCACCGTAGTCACCGCTGTCCACGGCCCGTCCGCCCGGTTCCTGCCGGACGCGTACGCGTCCCTGTGCGCGCAACGGCTGCCCGACGGCTGGGACTGGGAGTGGGTCGTGCAGGAGGACGGGACGACGGACCGGGTCCGCCCGTACGTCCCGGACGACGCGCGGGTGTCCTTCCGCCAGGGCCGGCCGGGCGGTCCCGGCGTGGCCCGGACGATCGCGCTGTCCCGCGCCGAAGGCGCCTACGTCAAGGTGCTGGACGCCGACGACCGGCTCACCCCGGGCGCGCTCGCCCGCGACCTGGCGGTGCTGGAGGCCCGTCCCGCCGTCGGCTGGACGACCTCCCGCGTGCTGGACCTGCTGCCCGACGGCACCACGGCCGGCTTCCCCGGCGACCCCGACGACGGCCCGCTGGAACGCGGCACCGTCCTCGACCACTGGAAGCGCAACGACTTCCGCCCGCCGGTCCACCCGGCGACCCTGTGCGTACGACACGAACTGCTGCTCGCGCTGGGCGGCTGGATGGCGCTGCCGGCCTCCGAGGACACCGGGCTGCTGCTGGCGCTGGACGCGGTGAGCCGCGGCTGGTTCTCGGCGCAGGCCGGTCTGCTGTACCGCAAGTGGGACGGGCAGGTCA